>JBDLHZ010000349.1:0-2927 GCA_039715135.1 Verrucomicrobiota bacterium | reverse complement strand
CGTTCCTTCCGCTCTCTTTTCGCCTTCCAGGGAATAGGCCTGCGCGATGGCAACGCAATCATCCGATGTCTTGATCGACTGAAGCGCAACCTCAACGCCGTCGACCTCTTTCATCCCATCGACCTGCACATGGTCGCCCGGCATCACGGCGCTCGGAACCACCAGTCGCGTGCGGCTCCGCAGGGAAACCCCGCAACCCGCCGGCGCGGCCACCGCATAACGCAGCGCCGCGATCTGGCGGCGAACCATGGAGACAAAACGTTCGGTCTTGACCGTCACGGTTTTTCCCGATTTCGTGTTCCACTCAAAGCTGCGCTCCAGCACGCCGCGCTTCATATCCAGCGAACGGCGGTGGTTCGCCATGTCCGCCGTCGCAATGCTGAACGTTTCACCGTCCACCGTCAGGTCAATGTTGGCCCAGTCCGCCATGTTCATGATGGCGTGGCGGCTCTCCGGATAGCCCGGCAGCGTCCACAAGTGCGTGTACGGCTCGTAGCCGCAAACCCCGTTGACAAACGTCGCCGGATATTCTTTGTACCCCGGATCGCTCTCCTCAAAGGTTCCGCGAACACCGAACACGCCATTGGACAGCGCAAAGGCCGTTTCCCAGAACGGGAAGCGGTTTTTCTTGAGTGCATCCTCGCTCACGCGCCACGGCTCTTCCGCGATGGTAGCCGGGCGTCCGGCGTCCAGTAGCGCCTGCACGTCAATGGTCGCATAATCGGTAATCGTTTCGTATGCATTCGGCAGACGATGCGCCTCGCCGACTCCGATGCACTTCATCCCCGCCGCGAACGCCGCATCCACACCGGATCCGGCATCCTCGAACACGAGACAGTGGGACGGGTGCATATTGAGAGCCGCCGCACCCTTGATGAAGATTTCCGGGTGGGGTTTCGGGTTTTCTATGTCGTTGCCGGTAATCACCGCGTCGAAAAAGTGCGTCAGGTTGAGCGCGTCCAGCACCGGCAACGCGTTTTTGCTCGACGAACAGATCGCCATGCGCACGCCTTCGGCCTTGAGTTTCTGGAGAAACGGAACAACGCCCGGATAGATATCGTCGTCGTTGATCTGCTGGAGAAGTTCCTTGTAGTACTCGTTCTTGATGTCCGCAAGCCGCTCTTTTTCCTCCTGCGGAAGGTCCACACCGTTGTGATCGAGAAGCACTTGAAGCGAAGCCAGACGCGGAACCCCCCGGCAGCCGTGGTTCACCTCTTCGTCAAATGCCCAGCCCTTTTCATCGGCCAGCTTTTTCCAGCCCAGATAGTGGTACTTGTCCGTAAAAACAACCACGCCATCGAGGTCGAAAAGCACGGCCCGTATTTGATGCTTCATATCTTCAGTCCTCGCGTTCGTCGGCATGTTTCTCGTTAATAGGCATCTTTTCCTGACAAGTTTTTCAGCTCTTCGCTACTTTGCGTGGAAGATTTTTGACAGGATTACAGGATCAACAGGATTCATTAAAGTTATTGATCCAGTTGATCCAACGTCCTTACTTTACGTTTAACCTCTACTTTTTCGGTGCCAAAATTAAGAATCAGGCCAACCTGTTTTCCTGTGGCAGTCAGATAATTGACGAGTTGTACTTCATGTGCCCGTACGATTCTTCGAACGGATTTGAGTTCCAGAATCACCGAATTTTCAACAACGATATCGGCAAAGAACTCTCCGACATTTTCCCCATCATAAAACACATTAATCGGGAACTGTGCCTCCGCACACAATCCGGCCTTATGGAGTTCCATGAGTAGACATTTCTCATATACAGATTCGAGAAATCCGAACCCCATCTGATTGTAGACTTTATAAGCGCATCCAATAATTTTCTCTGTCAGTTCTTTGTGTTCCATTTTTCCCTCCTTCAGGGTGTGATGTTTATTTTGATGTACTGGATATTCATCCTGTCGATCCTGTTATCCTGTCCAAAATATTTGGTTGCGGCTATGCCGCGCTAGGTTCTTCGTGTCCTTATCTTCGTGGTTTAGTTGCGGCCATTTACCACCGTTCCGTCATCGTGTTCATCCCGCTTGGAGGTTTTGAGCAGACGGAACATTTCCCGCAAGTCGCGGATGCCTCCAAACAAGAGCCAGAAGACCGTCACAAAACCAAGGATAATACCGATCCCCACCTTGAAATACCACCACTTTGCCCATGCTTCGTCCGAAATCCCCATGGTAACGGCGATGGCCGTACCCATGATGAAAACAACCATCCAGAACAGGTTGTAGCCAACGGTGAAACCGGCGATGACCTTGTCGCCGCGCGTGAATTCGCTGCTGCCGAAATTGAAGAGTTTCCGAAGGCCGCGCACTGGCTCTCCCGACTCCACATGGTCCCCTTCAACCGCATATTTTCCGCGATGCAGCATGCGCTCCAGATTGAAGACCGGCTGCCTGCTTAACAGGGATACCACGACGTAGACACCGATTGCAATGAGCGCAAACAGGGCCGACATGATCATGCCGTTGACCGGGAATGTGTCAGGCAGGTTCACGAGCCAGCCGAAATCCGGATGGGACTCCTTCAGCCCCGGCAAGATATAGGGCCAGAAGATGTTTTGCGCAAAGATGCCGAGCAGGGAGAGCAGCAGGCCGGTGAGCATCCCGGCCCAGGCACCGGCTGTGCTTCCGCGCTTCCAGTACAATCCCCCGATAATGGCTACCCCGGCACCGCCGATATAGACCGAACCCGTCACGGTCATGTACATCATGAGATAGTCCTTGAGCGGAAAGATCAGCCCGAAGACGAACGCAAACATGGCGGTCGCAATCACGATTGCCCGGAGCAGGAACAAGTGCTTCTTCTGCGAAAGGGGCTCCTTCCGGAACGGCATGATGACATCCTGCACGAAGATGCTGCTCCATGAGTGCAGGTTGGTGTCATCGGTCGATATGGCCATGGCGATCATAACGGCGGCAAACAGCCCC
>JBDLHZ010000348.1:0-2929 GCA_039715135.1 Verrucomicrobiota bacterium | reverse complement strand
CACGCTATGCTCCGGTAGCAATCCGCCACCGGTTAGGAAGCGTGCACACAGGTTTGCCCAGTGCTTCAGGTCGTTGTGCGTATAGGCCACCATGGTCGGTTTGCCGGTGGTGCCGGAGGAGCCGTGGTAGCGCGCCACCTCTGAGCGATCCACTGCAAGCATGCCCAGCGGGTAGTGTTCGCGCAGGTCGGCCTTGGTGGTGAAGGGGAGCCGTTGCAGATCGTCCAAGGATTTAATTTTTTCCGGCGTAATTCCAGCCTCTGAAAAGGCCTCCTTGTAGAATGGGACATTCTGGAGTCGTTCGACCGTCTCCTTCAGCTTTGCACCCTGCAGCGTCGAGAGTTCATCGCGCGGCAACGACTCTTCCTTGTCCCAAATCCGGTTTTCGACAACAAATCCACTACTCATTTATTTTACCAAATCCACTTGAATGGATATTTTTGAATGTTCTTGTCAGCGGTAACCAATGTCATTTTCTCGCACTTTGCCTGGGAGATGAGTAATCGGTCAAAAGGATCTTTGTGGATGCCCGGCAAGGCGCAGATGCCTTGGGAATGGTTTTTCCTGATGGGTAGCCACTGGACGTTGTTGAATTCCAGTTCCCGGTCAATCGCGGCTTTCCAGTTCCTTCCCAGTTCCAGTTTCCCGATGCTGGTTTTGATGCAAATCTCCCAATAGCTTGCTGCGCTAAGAAACAACGAATTGTCCAGATCGGCCATCAAGTCGCGGGCTTTCGGCGAGATAAACCTATCTTCGTTTATCATCCAGATAAATACATGGGTGTCGAGAAGCAGGGTCATTACATGTAGTCCGCAAACTCATCGAGTGGTGCATCAAAATCATCGGAGATGTATTTCACGATTCCTTTCGCCCCACCGAATCGCCGTTGTTTGGTTGCCTTTTCCAAGGGCTGGATTTTCACCAAGGGCATCTTTCCCTTTGCAATGATCACCTCTTCCCCTGCCAGCGATTCCTGGATCAGGCGCGAGAGATGGGTCTTGGCTTCATGTATGGTTACCGTATGCATGGTTTATTCTTAGCTAATTGCATGACTAACTTCAAGAAGAAAGAGCTATTGCTCCGCTCGCTGGTAGAGTTCGACGCTGTCGAGAACGTTGAGACCGGCGGACTGAAGGGCGGCAACGGCCTTGTCCATGGCGTCGAAACGGAAGAGCAGGACGGCGTTTTCGCCGCTCTTGATCGTGAAGGCGTACATGTACTCGACGCTGATTCCGGATGCTTCCTCGATCTTGAGGATATCGCTCAATCCGCCGGGTTCGTCCTTCACTTCCACGGCAATCACATCGGTTAGCTTGGCAACAAAACCTTTTTCCTCCAGCAGCGCCTTCGCCTTGTCATAATCCTTGACGATCAGCCGCAGGATCCCGAACTGCTCGGTGTCGGCCAGCGAGAGGGTGATGATGCTGATTCCATTTTCGGCCAGCAACGCGCAAAGCTCGCGCAAGCGACCGGGCTTGTTTTCGAGAAAAACCGACAGTTGCTTCAATTTCATACCATGGCTCCTATTTTTTCTGTCCACAGATTACACAGATTTTCGGGATACTAATCTGTGTAGATCTGTGAAATCTGTGGATTATTTATTCCGATTGTCGATGACCCGCTTGGCCTTTCCTTGCGAGCGGGCGATGGTGTTGGGCTCGACGAGGGTGAGCTTGACGCGGATGCCAAGGATGTGCGCAATGGCGTCGGAAAGCTGCTTGTGGACGGCTTCCACCCCCCGGACGGTGTCGCTGAAGGTTTCGGCGGTGACCTCGACCTGCACCTCCATCTGGTCCATTCCGCCTGAGTTGGTAAGGACGATCTGGTAGTGGGGCAGGGTTTCCTCGACCTTGAGCAGGGCGGCCTCGACCTGCGACGGGAAAACGTTTACGCCGCGAATAATAAACATGTCATCGGAGCGCCGTGCGATGCGGTTGATGCGACGGATGGTGCGGCCACATTTGCACTTTTCGGGTATGACGCTGGTGATGTCGTGCGTGCGGTAGCGCATGACGGGCATCGCCTTTTTGCTGAGCGTGGTAATGATCAGTTCGCCTTCCTCGCCGTCGGGCATCGGTTTGTCGGTGGAGGGGTCGACAATCTCGAACATGAAGTGGTCTTCGAAGATATGCAATCCGCTTTGGGCTTTGCAGGCGGAGGCGACGCCGGGGCCAATGATTTCGGAGAGGCCATAGATGTCGTAGGCCTTGATGCCGGTCTTGCCTTCGATGTATTCACGCATCTCGTCGCTCCACGGCTCGGCGCCGAAAATGCCGGCGCGCAACGGGATCTCATCCCAGTCGACGCCCATCTCCTCGGCATACTCGATCAGGTGCAGGAAATAGCTCGGCGTGGCGCAGATGGCCGTCGATCCAAAGTCGCGCATCACCATGATCTGCCGCTCGGAGTTGCCGCCGGAGATTGGGATTACGGTGGCGCCGAGGGCTTCCGCGCCATAGTGCGCGCCAAGGCCGCCGGTAAAGAGGCCGTAGCCATAGGCGTTCTGGATAATGTCGCCGCTGTGCAGCCCCGCGCAGGCAAAGGTGCGCACCATTGATTCTTTCCACACCTCGATATCCTCGTCGGTATAGGCCACCACGATGGGCTTGCCGGTCGTTCCCGACGAAGCGTGCAGGCGGACAACCTCGTTCATCGGCACGGCAAAAAGGCCATAGGGATAGGTGTCGCGCAAGTCGGTCTTCTGGGTGAAGGGCAGCTTGCGGATATCCTCCAGGGTCTGGATATCCTCCGGTCTCGTGCCACGCTCGTTCATGCGCTCGCGGAAAAGCTTTTGGTTTTCGTAGGCGTGCTGGGTAATGGCGCGGAGGCGCTGGAGCTGAAGGGCGCGAAGCTGTTCCTCGCGCATATAGTCAGGTGCCGAAGCGGGGTGTACCAGGCTTTCCCGGTCATTCCATTGTGCGTGCATGGT
>JBDLHZ010000347.1:0-2939 GCA_039715135.1 Verrucomicrobiota bacterium | reverse complement strand
TGCAACGGGGGCATCGGTTTTATCCAGCGTTTCAAGAAGCATGTCGCGGTTAAGCAAATGGAGCTGATCGGCCTGCTCTTGGGGCATATCGGGGTAGTAGCAGAACGGCCCCATCTCCATGCCGGACGGGACGGAACGACCGGACTCAACCGCCAGATAGGTATCCTGCGTCAACAGTACACTTTCGGAGGGGCTGTTTTGGCGGACAACCTCCGCCGCTTCGCGCAGTTTTTGCAGGTCGCTCTTTTCCTTGAACTGCCACCAGATGCGATCGCGTCCGCGCACAAACCAATCCTGATTAATCGGAGAGGAAAAAGCCGCCGCCACGGAAACCAGCAGAAGAATGGAGAGAACCGCAGGAACCTGCTTTTCCTTGAGTTCGGGAACGAGCACAACTACCAACGCGATAGCAAGAACCGGATATGCAATGGCCTGATAGTCGTCATACGGGAACGCAGCGGAGAGATGGACGAGGCTAATGCCTGCACCGCACAACCAAAGCAGAACTGCCCCAGGATTGCGCCACCCTTCCTTCGCCAATCCGCAAAACGCAGCCAGCGCAAGAGCCGTGAAAAGGAAGTAGGCCTGAACAAAACGAGAGATGAAGCCGACCTTGAGAACAAGCAACTTCCCCAGTCCTCCCGGGTCGCGGCCGGCATGGTAGCCGAACAGTCCAAAACCGACCTGCTCAAAGGCTGAAAGGAAAAACGGTCCGAACACCGCCAGAAGGGTCAAGCCGCCGCCGATCCCGAACCATACCCAGTCGAATCTCCGCTCGCGCTGGAAGATCAGCCAAATTCCGGTTATAGGCAGAACGATACCCGCCGAAAACCGCGTACCGGCGGCCAGCGCCAGGAGCGCTCCGCACGCCAACGCCCCCACCCGGCTCTTGAACGTAAGCGCATACAGGCCAGCCATCAGAAAAAAGGAGCAAAGCGCATAGGTTTTCACAACCGTCGTGAAATAACTCTGATAGACGTTACAGGAAACAAGAAGCAGCACGGCAACGAATGCAACAACCCTGTTCTTTTTCACGATACGCCATGCCGTCGCCGCCGCCAGCAGACCCGCAAGCAGCCCGAAGAGAGTTGTAACCAGCCGTCCACCCGCTACGCCCCACTTTTCCACAACCGGATAAAATGCGGAATAGACCCACGGAAGAAGCGGCCCTTGGGTAAAGGCAAAGTCAACGTAGGGCACCTGTCCGCCCTGTACCATTTTTGCGGCGTAGAGATACCATCCCTCATCTTGGTTCAGGTTGCCGTGAACCAGATTCAGCACGGCAAGAACAACGGCCAAAGCCACCGCGCCAACCCCAATACCTGTTACCCACTTTTTCATAACGAAATCAGTTGCTTATCCCTTGAAAACAAGTTTTTTGCGCATGGTGAAGTTGGCTACCATCGCCAAGGCAAAGACAAAGAAATAGCTCCACGAAACCTGCCATCCGTAGTGGCCAATAAGAAATCCACTCAGCCAGGTGAACACCACGAACGAAATCGTTGAAAGCAGATAGAAGAGCCCGACCTCCTTTGCGCGCTGGTGCCGGCCGGCATTGAAGACAAAGATGACATTGGTAATGTAGGCCACGGTATTCGAAGCCAGAAAAGCCGCCACTTTATTGATGTAATAGTTCCGTAGCAGCGTCTCTTCCGGGATTTCCCTAATGCTCCACCCAAAAAAACCGATGATTGCACCGAAAGGGTCGTCCAGCCGCAAGCTGGGAAGTAGTAGCCAAGCCATGATGTAGAATACAGCAACATCCACAACAAAGGTAATTCCGCCGCAAAACAAGTATTTGATGAACTGCAGGTGCAGCCCCTCCTTGCTTTTCAGGAAGCTGGTTAGGTTGGATATGAAAGCCGTCATTTATATAAAAAACCGCAATTATTCTATGTTGGACCAGCCTTTCAAAGCGAGTACTTTTATCATCCAGCTCGAGGGTTTTTGTTCTGCCCCGCCCTCATTTTCCTACCACCAAAGGCGGTAGGTGGAGTCAAGCGGGAAGGCGTTCTCAATGTGACGAATTTCAGGAGTTCCACCGCCGGGCTCGCCAACGACTTCGACCACATCGAACCGAATGAATTTTGGCTCAATCCTTTCGCGCTTAAGGTAGGCGGTGGCCGCACGCGATAGATGCCTGCGCTTGGCTTTGTCCACGGCGGAAAACGGGCGCCCGTAGGCTTCGTTCCTGCGCGTCTTGACCTCCACGAAGACGAGGGTCCCGGCACACTTGGCAACAATATCAAGTTCATCGCGCCTCCCGACCCGGACACGCTGGCCGACGATCTTATAGTGCTTTTTCTTCAACACCCGGACAGCCTGCCGTTCACCCCATCGTCCTGACCGCAGGTGTGCGGGTTCTGCGCCTCTTTTAAACCACTTTTCAATCCACCTTTTCATGGGATATCAACGATTCATACAAGGCCGTGTAATCGCGGGCCATGTGGGCCACGGAAAAGTCCTGTTTCATGGCGCGCTTCATCAGCGGTTTCCACCGCGCACCGCTTTTGAAAACATCGAGCACACGCTTCAGGCATTCGGAAAATGCCTCGGGGGTGTAGTCGCGGAACTTGAAGCCGGTGCTGCCCTTTTGGGCATAGTCGACCACAGAGTCCTCCAGTCCGCCGACACCGCGCACGACGGGGATGGTTCCGTAGCGCATGCTGACGAGCTGGCTTTGCCCGCAAGGCTCGAACTCGGACGGCATCAGGAAAATATCCGCGCCTGCCTCTATCCAATGGGCCTTTTCGTGAGAGAACTCGATCCACGTGCAGATCTGATCCGGCCAGCGCTCCTCCATCTCGAGGCAGATCTGCTCATAGCGCGCATCGCCCGTTCCGAGAATGACAAGCTGCGCGCCGGAACCGACAATGCCTTCAATTGCGCCAACAAGTAGATCGATCCCCTTCTGCGCTGCGAGGCGCGTGATGATTCCA
>JBDLHZ010000346.1:0-2955 GCA_039715135.1 Verrucomicrobiota bacterium | reverse complement strand
CCTTGCAGCTTAAGGCGGTTGGCGCCGAACGAATTGGTTTCGATCACATCCGCTCCGGCATCGGCATATTCCTGGTGGATGCCGGAAATCAGTTTCGGGCTGGTGAGGCACAGGTGCTCGTAGCACGTATTGATGAATATGCCTTTCGAGTAGATCATCGTACCCATTGCACCATCGAAAATGAGAGGTTGTTCTGAAATGCGTTCCATGACTGTTTTCATGGTTGATCCTTTCAATCAGTTCATAACGAGTAATTCGTAATGCGTAAACAGGGAATCACGAATTACGCATTACTCGTTACGTGTTATAGCCTAGATTGGGGGCGAGCCATCTTTCTGTTTTCTCAACCGTCCAGCCTTTGCGTTTTGCATAGTCTTCAACCTGTTCCCTATCGATTCTTCCAATCGGGAAGTAGCGCGAGTCGGTATGGGCGAAGTAGAGGCCGGAAACGGAGCCAGGCGGGTTCATGGCCATGCTTTCGGTCAGCTCAATGCCGGTGTTTTCCGTGGCGTCCAGCAATTGGAAGATGGTTTGCTTTTCAGTGTGGTCGGGGCAGGCGGGATAGCCTGCCGCCGGGCGGATGCCTTGGTATTTTTCCTTGATCATTTCCTCGCTGGAAAGGTTTTCATCCTTGCCGTAGCCCCATGCGTCGCGTGCTTGCTTGTGCAGGTATTCCGCGAATGCCTCCGCCAACCGGTCGCCGAGCGCTTGGATGAGAATGGCGTTGTAGTCGTCGTGGTCGGCCTTGTATCGGTTGGCCAGTTCGACGACGGACGGGCCGGCGGTGACGGCAAACGCGCCGATATGGTCGGTAATGCCCGAGTCCTTCGGGGCAATGAAGTCGGCGAGGCTTCGGTTTGGCGTACCATCTTTTTTGATCATCTGCTGGCGGAGGAAATGCAGATGGGTTGTGGTGTCGTCAAGCCGAACTTCGACATCATCGCCCACGCGGTTGGCCGGGAAGAAGGCATGGACACCGCGCGGCTGGATGAGGTTTTCGTCGATGATGCGTTGCAGCATTTGCTGAGCATCATCATAGACGGATTGGGCTTCCGGGATTTTAAGGATGCCAGGGTATCTACCCTGTAGTTCCCATGTCCAGAAAAAGGGCGTCCAATCAATAAAGGGAACCAGCTCTTCAACGGAAACCTCAACCGTGCGCACGCCGAGGAATTCGGGAGCAGGGGGTTCGTAGCCTTGCCAGTTGATGGGAAACGCATTGGCACGCGCCTTTTCCAAGGGCTGGAACTCCCTGGCCTGAAGAGTGGCGTTGTGTTCCTTGCGGATGGCTTCGTTTTCAATCCGGCTGGCGCGGCCGGTTTTCCCGCCGTCGTTCAGGATCGATTGCACCACGGTAACCGCTCGCGAGGCATCGAGCACATGCATGGCAAGCCCGTCATACTCCGGGGCAATCTTGACCGCCGTGTGTTTCTTGCTGGTGGTGGCACCGCCAAGAAGCAGGGGAAGTTCCAATCCTTCGCGCTGCATCTCCTTGGCCACATGCACCATTTCGTCGAGCGACGGCGTAATCAGTCCGGAAAGGCCGATGATGTCTGCGCTCCATTCCCGCGCTTCCGCAAGGATCGTATCCCACGGAACCATCACGCCGAGATCCTTCACCCCGAAATTGTTGCAGGCCAGCACCACTCCGACAATATTCTTGCCGATATCGTGGACATCGCCCTTCACCGTGGCGAGCAATACCTTCCCGGCGCTGGTGGCTTGTCCCTCCTTTTCCGCTTCGAGGTAGGGTTGGAGATAGGCGACGGCCTTCTTCATCACGCGCGCGCTCTTCACCACTTGCGGCAGGAACATCTTGCCCGAGCCAAACAGATCGCCAACCACATCCATCCCGGCCATTAGCGGGCCTTCAATCACCTTGAGCGGGCGACCTAGCTTTTGGCGCGCTTCTTCGGTATCCTCGTCAATGTGGTCGACAATGCCCTTCACCAGCGCATGCTTGAGTCGTTCCTCGACGGTTCCGTTGCGCCATTCCTGCGTTTCGGTTTCCTTCTTGCCGCCACCCTCGGCCTTGATGGCCTCGGCATGGTCGATCAGTCTTTCGGTGGCATCGTCGCGGCGGTTGAGCACGACATCTTCGACGAGCTCCATCAGCTCCTTCGGCACTTCATCGTAGACCTCCAGCATGCCGGCGTTCACGATGGCCATATTCAACCCGGCCTCCATGCCGTGGTAGAGGAAGGCGGCGTGGATCGCCTCGCGCACGCGGTTATTGCCGCGGAACGAGAATGAGACGTTGCTGATTCCACCGCTCACCAACACGCCCGGAAGCGTTTCGCGGATCACCTTCGTGGCCTCGAAGAAGGAGGTGGCATTGATGCGGTGCTCCTCCATGCCGGTGCCGATTGGGAAGCAGTTTGGATCAAAAATAATATTGGACGGGTCGATTTCCAACTCGTCGACAAGAATGCGATAGGCACGGGTGCAGATGGAAATGCGCCGTTCGGTGGTATCGGCCTGCCCCTTTTCGTCGAATGCCATGACGACCATGCCCGCGCCATAGCGACGAATCTTGCGGGCATGTTCGCGGAAAACCTCTTCGCCTTCCTTCATGCTAATGGAGTTGACGATGCCCTTCCCCTGAATGCACTTCAGACCGGCCTCGATGACCTCCCATTTCGAGGAGTCGATCATGACCGGCACCTTGCAGATATCCGGCTCGGACGCGACGAGGTTGAGGAATCGAACCATCATCGCTTCGGAGTCGATCAGCCCCTCGTCCATATTGATATCGATCAGGTTCGCGCCATTGTCCACCTGCTGGCGGGCGATCTGCAGCGCGGCCTCGAGGTCGCCCTCGCGGATCAGTCGTGCAAACTTGGGCGAGCCGGTAATATTGGAGCGCTCGCCGACCATCACGAGGTTCATTTCCGGCGTGATGCGTAGCGGTTCAAGGCCGCTGAAATGCGGAAACGATCCCCCTGACCTTGTGTC
>JBDLHZ010000345.1:0-2956 GCA_039715135.1 Verrucomicrobiota bacterium | reverse complement strand
TTGCGCATGGTGAGCATGTCCTTTTGGAGGGCTTCGTTGACGGGTACGCCGGAATCCTTGCGCTCGATGCCGGCGAGGTATTCCTTTTGGCCGCAGGTGTAGATCTGCTCCGCGCCGGGCGCCTTTTCGGATTCGCGCAGGGTGCGCAGGATATCGCCGGTGGTCTTGCGGAAGGCGGCGGGATCGCAGAAGCATTCGATATCGATGGCGATGAAGTAGTGGCCAAGCTGGTAGGGCTTGAGGTTGCCGTCGGCATCCTTGTTGGTGAGTTGCTTCAGGAATGCGCCTTGTTGCAGGGCGGCGGAGAGGACTTCGGTGACGGTGGCGAAGCCGTAGCCCTTGTGGCTGCCGGTCTCTTCGCCGATGCCGCCGATGGGCGCGAGTGCGGCCTCGCCCTTGACGAGGTCTTCGAGAATCTGCTTGGAGTCGGTTTTGGTGGATCCGTCGCGTCCGATGACTACGCCGGGAGGGCAGTCCTTTCCTTCGCGGGCATATTGCTCGATCTTGCCGCGCTGCAGGATCGAGGTGGCGTAGTCGTTCACGAAATCGAACGGTTCATCGGTCGGGAATCCGAATACGAGCGGGTTGGTGCCAAGCATGTTTTCGACGCCGAAGGTCGGGGCGATGGAAGGCCGTGCGTTGGTGCCGGAAACGCCGATCATGTTTTCCTCGCAGGCCATGAGGGGATAGTAGCCGGCAATACCGTAGTGGGTGGAGTTGCGCGCCACGACCATGCCCATGCCGTGTTGCTTGGCCTTGTCGATCGCCATCTGCATGCAGCGCCTGGCGATCACCATGCCCATGCCGTGGTGGCCGTCGACGACCGCCGTGGCGAGGTGGTCGCGCACGACTTCGAATTCGGTGACGGGCTGTTGGATCTTTTGGTGGACAATGCGGTCGTAGTAGATGGGCTTGAGGCGCCCGATCCCGTGGGAGTCGATGCCGCGCTTGTCGGAGGTGATCAATACCTCGGCGCAGATCCTGGCGTCCTCTTCGGGTACGCCGATGCCCTTGAACACGTCGATCATGAACTGTTCCATGTGGTCGAAAGGAATATGATGAACCATTTTTATCTCCTGTTGATCGCTTAAACCCCAATACCCGGAGCATCCTATCCGATAGCATCCGGCAGTTACACCCAAAAAACAGTTGCGGATGTTTTTTGATTCTTGGATGATGATCCCGTGTTAGGAGGGGTGTGGAACCGGTGTTCCCTCCCAAGTGGGAAACATAACAGGAGGTTTGAGATGAAACGCATTGCTTTTACCCTTTTGACCTTGGCGGTCTGCATTGGTTTTTCGGGATGCAAATCCCCGCCCGATATGGAGTCCGACGAGTCCATGTTCGACTACATGCAGGAAGAGGTCGCCAAGATTCTGAAAAAGGGTGGTTTGGCTTCTGTCGGCATTGCCGAATCGCGCAACACCCAGCTGGCCATCACCAAGGCCAAGGTCGAGGCCCGCAAGAACCTCGCGCAGGATGTCCAAGTGAAAATCGAAAACCTCGAGAAGGCCTTCATCGAGGAAATCGGCGAAGCCAGAGGTTCCGAGATCAACGAATTGTTCAGCTCGGCCACCAAGCAGATCACCTCCCAAACCCTGCAGGGCACCGTGCCGAAAATGCAGAAATATGAAACCGATGACGGCATCACCACGGCCTATATCCTGATGGTGCTCGATCCCGAGATCATCCACGAGTCGCTAAAGAACGGCAGCAACAGCGCGAAGCACCTCTACGAACGCTTCCGCGCCTCCAAGGCCTTCGAGGAACTCGACAAGGAGATCAAGGAATTCGATGAAGCCGAGCGCGCGGGCTATCTGAACTAACCCTCTGCATCCGTTGTTTTATCCACGGATTCTACAGATTACCCGGATTCACGAATCTGTGTACATCTGTGCAATCTGTGGATTTTTCTTTCCGCATGCTGCCCCATGAAAATACTCGGAATAGAAACTTCGTGCGATGAAACCGCCGCCGCCGTCGTCGAAAACGGCCGCAACGTGCTTTCCAATGCCATCTATTCCCAAATTGCCAAGCACCGCCCCTATGGCGGTGTTGTGCCCGAAATCGCCTCGCGCAACCATGTCGCCAAACTGCCGGGCATCATCGCGGAGGCGCTTGAAACCGCAGGCGAAACCTATGATTCGATCGATGCCCTTGCCGTCACCTACGGCCCCGGGCTGGCCAGCTCGCTTCTGATCGGCTTTTCCGCCGCCAAGACGCTTTCCCAACGGCTGGGGAAACCACTCATCGGCGTCAACCACCACGAAGGCCATTTGCACTCCGTCTTCATGAAAGAGGACGCTCCGGCAGAGACCGAGGTGTTTCCATTGCTGGGACTCATGGTTTCCGGCGGCGATAGTAGCTTGGTGCTGATGCACGGGGCAGGGCAATACGAGCTACTCGGCAGCACGATCGACGATGCCGCCGGCGAGGCGCTCGACAAGGCTGCCGCCGTGCTCAACCTCGGCTATCCCGGCGGGCCCATCATCCAGAAGACCGCCGAGGCTTGCCACGCCGATGGCGTGGGCGGCGATCCGAATGCCATCCGTTTTCCGCGCGGGCTCGAGGGCAGCGATCGCGGCAAGTGGATCTATAAATACGACCGCGGACTTTGCTTTAGCTTCAGTGGTCTCAAGACCTCGCTGCTGACCCACGTCAAGAACCTCGACCACACGCCCGAGGGCGACGAACTGCGCGATATTTGCGCCAGCTATCAGGAGGCGGTTTGCGATGCGTTGCTTATTCGCGTCGAGCGGGCGCTGGATCGTTTCCCGGTCAGGGCTTTTTCCTGTGCGGGCGGGGTGTCGCTCAACAAGGTGTTGCGCGAAAAGCTGGTGGCGCTTTCCGCAAGGAAGGGTGTTCCGCTGCACCTCAGCCCCCCCTCGCTCTGTACGGACAACGCGGCCATGATCGCCGGCGTGGCCTACGAAAAAACACGGCTTGGTCTGGCCGG
>JBDLHZ010000344.1:0-2960 GCA_039715135.1 Verrucomicrobiota bacterium | reverse complement strand
TGAAGGTGGCAGGGCAAGCGGCGCGATAACCCGTTCAACGGTTACCTCCACCGGCACAAGGCCGGCGGACGGCTTATTCCCCGCGCCATTCGCGGACGGCGTCGGTCATGGCGATCCAGTTGGCTGGTTCGGTGTAGTCGGAAATCTGGTTGCCGGTGCCGATGGCAATGCCGCCGTGCCCGTCGATCTTTTCCAGCAGGTTGCGGACATACTGCTTCACCTCTTTCGGTGTGTTGAGCGTCATGATGTTCATCTCGATTCCGCCAAAGTTGCCGATCTTTTTGCCGTAGCGCTCGACCCAGACATCGAAGGTGTCGATGGCATCCTCGTTGGAATGCTTGGCGTCGATGCCGACTACACCGATGAGATCGTCCATGACATCATATATCTTGCCGCAGGAGTGCAGCAGGAAGGGTTTGTCGTGCGCATGAACCAGGTCGACCACCCGCTTGTACTGCGGAATGATGTGGCGGCGGATTTCATTGGGTTGGATCAACGTGGAGGAGCGAAAGCCGAGGTCGTCGCCGAAGCGGCAGACGGCAAAGCTGTCGGCATGGTTTTCCAGCAACCATTTCCAGAGGGTCATCATCAGGTCGCCGATCTTTTTCCAGAGGAGTTCATAAACCTCCGGCTCGTCCACCTGCAGGAAAGCCAATTCTTGGAACGGCACAAAGTCCTGCATGGTTTCAAACAGGCCGTTGCCAATACCGCCGACCGCCTTCATCCCTTCCGGAAGTGCCTCGCGCAGCGCGCGGAAATCTTCGTCAAACCGGTTAATGTATTCCTGCGCCTTCGTTTCCCACGGATACTTTTCAACATCCTCCATGGTTTCGATGAGCGCCGGCGCATGACCCATCAACGCCTGCCCGCCTTGGATCAGCTCGGTCACGCAGCGTTCAAACGGGATGCAGTCGTAGCCCAGCTGGATTCCGCATTTGGCCACGCGGCGCTGCGCCTCGACCTTGTCTTCAAATTGGTCGCTGAACAGCAGCGGCCGGACCATCTCGCCGATAATTTTTTCAATAATGCTGACATCAAATCCGTGTTCATAAAGCGGAAGACGCTCCGCCTCGCGGTTATATGCCGCATCAATCATATACTGATAATTCGGTTCAAACTTTCTCATCATATTCTCTCCCAAACTATTTTATTGGCCACAAAAGAGCGCAAAGGACACAAAGAAAACAGCCCTAAATCTTTTGCGATTCTTGCGCTCTTTCGCGGCTAATTCATTTAATCCGAATTTCGACTTTTTCGCCGACCTTGATGGTTTTGGCGGTTGGGGTCTCTTTGGTGCCAATGCCTTTGAGTGTGAACTGCTTCAAGGCGACTTCACCGAAGAGCACGTTCAACTCGGCCTTGCCACCCTTTTTGACGGTGCAGGTTCCCCAGGCATAACCGTTCGACCAGAAGTATGTGCCCGGCCTGCCGGTGAATTCCATCGACTGCTCGACGGCCGAAAAGTGGAAGCCGGACTCGGCAACGAGCATGCCCCAGGCCGCAAGGGCGCGGGCATAGTGGTTGCCGAATTCCATTTCGTTGAAGGGATTCCGGCGGCTTCCGTTGGAACGGGCGCGGGCATCGCGCGCCACCAGGCGGGCATCGTCGCCCATGCCTTCATAGAACATGCCCGCCGCGGCGGTGTATTCGAGTCCGGACCATACTTCGGAAGAATACGGGAACGGAACCTCCAGCTTCCCGCCCTTCGGCCAGGTGGCAACAATCACCCCGGCATCGTCCGCCAGTGCATAGCCGCGCGTAGTCGTCAAATGATCCTCCAGCGTAGAGAGGTGGTTGTATTTCATGATGCTCTCCAGCGCGGTCTTGATGTTGGCCGGATCGGCCAGATGACCGAGCTTGAGCATATGCGCCAGCGTCTGCCCCGCCATCTGGTCGGTCTGGCAGCCATTGCCCAGCTGGAAGTTCGGATTGTGTACATCCGCATCCGGCTCATAGTAGCCGGCAAACAGCCCTTCCGGAATCTCATCCTTCTCACACGAAGCCTTGATGATCTGGAAATAGAATTCGCCGTTGAAAATCTTCTCGTCGGTCAGCTTTCCGCCGGACTCCGCCAGACGGGCGCACTTTTCAGCAAACTCCGTTTCGCCCATGGCCAGCGCCATCTTTTCGGATGCACGCAACGCTCCGAGATACCAGAACTGGATTTCGGGGTGCGGCCCGAAAAATTCAATATCCATCGTGTTGTGCAGGCAGCCTTCCATCAGGCCGTCCTGGTCGCCGTCCCAGCCGTTCTTGATCCAGGCAAACTCCAGCGCACGCTTCACGTTCGGCCAGCCCTTTTCGAGAAACCCGCGGTCGCCGGAAAGCTGCCACTCGCGGTAGAAGCGCATGATGCTGCCCATCTGTCCATCGGTCGCCGCCTGTCGCAGATCCTTTGCATTGCTTTCCAGCGGCAGGCCGATGCGGAAACTCATCAAACCGCGCTCATCCACCGCATGGTTAAACTCGGTATCGCGCATCCCCTTCGCCAGATCGCCGAACAGGTATGGCAACGTGGTTTCATAGTTCCAGACGTGCGTGCAGTTGCCGATGCCCATCGGCTTGGTGTCGGCCATGCCCTCCCAGCCGAACAGCTTGCCGTCCGGCGTGCGGAATACCGTCTGCGAACGCAGCGTGCTCACATTGAACAGCGCCGCCTCCTTCACACTTTCATCCAGATCGCTGCTCACAAAAGCGGAAACAAACTCAACCGTCTTCTCTTCCAGCTCCGGCAGTTGCGGATAGGTCTTTTCAATCACATTCCAGGCATCGGCATACTGCGTAGTGTAATAGTTGCCAACGATCACATCATTATTGCCCCACGCCCCACGGTTCGGGAAATGCCAAGTCAGGTAGAATGTAAACTCCTTCATCTCTCCGGCCGCCAGTGTGCCGTCTTTTTTTGCTCCCAACTTGAGGCTGCACTGCACCGGGTAGCGGCAATGGCTGTAGAAATCTTC
>JBDLHZ010000343.1:0-2972 GCA_039715135.1 Verrucomicrobiota bacterium | reverse complement strand
GGGTGTTCCGCTGCACCTCAGCCCCCCCTCGCTCTGTACGGACAACGCGGCCATGATCGCCGGCGTGGCCTACGAAAAAACACGGCTTGGTCTGGCCGGAAAGGAACCCGACGACGTCAATCCCAACCTGCGGCTGGCGGATTGGGGGCAGGGATAGGTGGAACGATTTATATGCTGTTAATGCTCCGGCACTTGAATGTTGTGATTCGGATGATCGCGAAGGATGGAGAAATGCGAGTGGTGTAGAGAACGCTTCACCCCGTAGGGGAAAGCGTTTCCCCGCGCCCGGCAAGTCGTTTTCCCCTGCGGGGTGAAACGACACTACACCATTTGAAGGCTGAGTGCCGTTATGCTGCAAAGGAGATGGATGTGAACAGGAAGCTATTGATATGGGTTGCAGCAGGTATTGGCTTGGGCGCGTTGACAGCATGCGGCGAAGTAAACGATTCCGGGGATTCGACAATACCGACGGATTTCACGAGCTTTGAATTCAAGGGACATCCCGAGCAGTCTGAACTCCTGAGCCATTTTTTGTGGTACCACTACAAGACAAGGCTTGGGCATTTTACGACGCTTTTCCCGCAGGAATATCTCACCGCCGCAGACATGTGGCTTTCGCGCACACCACAGCCTATCTGGGGGGAGGGCAAGTCTATCCAGTGGAAGCATCGCAAATCATTGCTTGAAATGCAGATCGATGAAGAGGGTTATATCCTGACCAACCAGCATTTTTCCCATTGCCATGAGAAGGCATGGCCGTTTCCCCTTTGGCTGCAGGGCTACAAGGGGCCGGGGACGGCTGGCGCGGTGGGCTTCCATTTCAACCACGAGGGTCCCGGCTGGATGTGGGACATGTTTCTGAGTAAAGACCCCGATTCAAGGTTTGCGCGGGACAACGCCATAAAAGGATGGGGGCTTGGGAATGTCGAGTCGGAAGGCATTGTCGGTAACCGGTGGAAGCTGGTTTCAACTGGATCGTCGCCAACGATCACAACGCCTGCCGATATCCGGATCGACGCATTCAATGCACCCTATCTGCAAATAAGGTGGAACCGTTCAACGCCGGCACCTCCCGGTGTTTTGCCGTATGTCGAATGGAAGCGCGAAGGCGACGGGGACTACAGCGCGGACCGCAGGGTCTATTTTGATTTCAATACCGGCAACCCGGAATATGAAAGCGCCACCGACACGACCCACTCGATGGTCACCATGTACAAGCACCCGGAATGGACCGGGACGATCAAGGCGATCCGGATCAACCTTGCGCCGGGCGAAAGCGATGTGGATTTTGAGATCGACTCCTTTTTCACCGTCTACGACACCCGCCAGACGTTGAACAACCCCACCTACATTTTTGCCTGCTGGAACTATTTTAGGTGGAGCGGTGATGTTGGCTTCCTGCGCCGGCGCATCAACCAGATGCGGCAGGCCCTGCGCTTCCAGCAAATTGTTTTGGGTGGACTCGAACACAACCACATCCGCAACACCATGCCGGGGCACGACGGCATCGCCGGGCTGACCTGGCTCCCGAACGGCGAAAAGAAGGTCAACCATGGCCACGGCATCGGCAGCAACTATTGGGATATCCTGGCCTTTGGCTGGGACGACATGTATGCGACCAGCCAATACTACGCCTCGGTTCTCGTGATGGCTCAAATCGAGGAAATGGTGGCCGCCAATCCGGGCTGGGATGTCGCGGCGGGATACGATGCCTTTGATCCCCAAATCCTTCGCGCACATGCCGCAAAGGTCAAGGAAGTCGCGAACGAAAAGTTTTGGAACACGGAAAAGGGGCGCTTTTGCGGTGCCATCGATAAAAACGGCGAAGGTCACGATTATGGCTTCACCTTCCTGAACCTCGAAGCAATCTGGTATGGAATCGCAACCGATGAACATGCCGAATCAATCATGGACTGGATCAATGGCGACAGGATCATCGAGGGGGAAACCTCCACCGGTGCGGACATCTACCGTTTCCGTTTCGGCCCCAGGGCCACGACGATCCGCAACCTCGACTGGTACCAGTTTATCTGGACCGGTCCCGACACGATCCCGTGGGGCGGGCAGGTGCAGGACGGCGGCGCGGTGCTGGGCTTCACCTTCTTCGATCTCTGGTCGAGGCTCAAGGTTCTCGGGGCCGATAACGCATGGCAAAGGCTTCTGGAGATTCTTGATTGGGAAAAGGATGTATGGGCGGCCGGCGGATACCGTGAGTTCTACAAGGATGGCAAGCAGGGTTCGACGCTCCAGGGCGGGGGAACGGCCGGTGGAATCGGGATCGATGCCGAGTTTTTCGAGTCCAGCCTGATGCCCTCCATCGTCACCTACGGATTCATGGGCATCGACCCGCAGGGCCGGAGCCTTAGGATTACCCCGGATCTGCCGGAAGATTGTCCCGAGATGACCATCCGGAAAATGCAGTACCACAATGTTTTGATGGATATTCGCTGCACAACCGATTCCGTCTCGCTCGCGCTAAAGGATGAACCTGTCGAACCGATTGTCGTTGTCTTTGAAGGCGGCTACAAAAATACCGCGACCGGAGAGGTGGCTAGCCGGTTTGAACTGGCCGAAGCCGGAACCTACAGATTCACAAGCGAATAATCCGGGCTTGCTGATTGCAAGAAATGATGCGGAGATCATCAAGAGAAAGATATGGAGACCATCCTGTTTCTTGCTCGATAGGTTCCATATCAATTTCAGCAACGTAGCTTCCTTCGTGTAATGAAATAATGATAATACAAATAGAACAAAGGATGATTTTTGGTCCTGTTATCATATTTCTCCTTATCGTCGAACGTTTGAGAGGAGCCGTCACGGGAAATAAACGTTGCCTTCAAAACCGGGCGTCGTACCGTGTCGGCTCACTCGACTGGTTCGCCATTTTGTCAGGATGCCTTTTTGAGTTCTTCCCGGACAATTTTGCGCAGTACTTTTTCCAAGGATTGATCCTGATGCTCTGTGAATGCCCG
>JBDLHZ010000342.1:0-2989 GCA_039715135.1 Verrucomicrobiota bacterium | reverse complement strand
TCTAGCTCCTTGAATCAATAAACCGCACCGGCTTCCTGGATTCCGGCGTAAACACCACCCGGCGGATATCCGCCTCGGGTTCGACAACAAGTTCGGGTTTGACGCGCAAGCGCGCCTGCAGGCGCCGCAGCACGACTTCGAGCTCCACCGGCTGGCTCGAAAAGGACAGATGTACAACCAGCCGGTCGGAGAGATCGCCGTCGGAATGGACCTCCAGATAGTATTCGCTGATTTCGTGCATTTCGTCGAGCGCGGAAAAGACCGCCTGTGGGTAGAGGCTGGTGCCGCGCACTTTCAGCAATTGCCTCTTTCTCCCGATGATCGGCCCCAGCCGCGGCGAGGTCCGGCCGCAGCCGCAAGGTTCGCGGTTGATGAAGCTGATATCGCCCGTGCGGTAGCGGATCAGCGGCATGCCTTCGATGCCCAGCGGCGTAACCACCACTTCGCCGGACTCTCCATCGGGGAGAAGGTTCCCCTCCTCGTCGACGATTTCCACAATCCCCAGTGCGGGATGCAAGTGCCCGCCCACCTGTTCCGTGCATTCACAAAAGGTGGTAACGGTTTCGGACGAAGCATAGGTTGAAAAGGCCTTGGCTCCCCAGATGCGCTCCAGATCGGTCGCCACCGCAAGCGGCTCCATTCCGGCATCGCGCAGGGGTTCCCCGATGCAGACCAGCTTGTCGATCGATCCCGAGGGCAGATCCATGCCCCGCGCACAAAGATGGTTCCCCAGCTTGCGAAGAAAGGAAGGTACGCCGACCACCGTGGTTGGATTGGTGTGCTTGATAACCTCGCCATGCCCTTCCAGCGTGCCATGACCGTTGCGGATGGCGGCGGCGCCAATGGCGCGCGCCCCAAGGAAATAGGCCAGGCCCGCAATGAAGCAACGGTCCATGGTGCAGGTGAGCAGCACAATGTCGGAGGAGGCGATGCCACATGCATTAAAGGCGCGCTCCTCGTTGTAGGCCAGCCGCTCAAGATCGCCGTGCGAGTACACGATCTTTGTCGGCCATCCCGTGGTGCCGGAAGAAAAAACAATGTCGGCCACCTCGACGGAGTCCACCGCGACAAACTCCGAGTTCCGGATCGAAACCTCCATTTTATCGGTCAGCGGCAACTCCTGCAGGGCAATGTTTTCGGTATCCAGCCCGGCAAGGCGCTCCCGGTAGAAGGGCGAGTGCTCCCGGCAATAGTCCAAATGCCGCCGAAGCAACTCCCTCTGGAAGGTGGCTGCTTCATCCAGCGGGGCGGATTCGATCTTGTCGTCTCTGGAAAAAAGGTTCATTTGGCCAGCTCCATTCGGTCCAGTTCCGAGGCAATGCGATCACGGACCATGTTTTTCAGTTTAAAGGGCGACATGCCCCGATAGGTTTCTTCCGTGATCGGAGCAAGCAGGCGCATGCGAATCAGCCCCGGATGCATAATCGCCGACCCTTTTCGGGGTTTGTCTTCGCTGCCGGAAATACAAATAGGAACGATGGGTGCACCCGTCTGCAAGGCCAGCCGGAAAAGCGCACTGTGAAATGGCCCCATCTTGCGACTCCCCGCCCGGGTACCCTCCGGAAAGGAGATAATCGAGACGCCCTGCGAAAGCAGCTCGGAGCTGCGCTGCATAAACTCCTCTATCGGTATTTCGCGAATACTCAAGTAACCGGCCAATCGCGCAAAAAAACCAAGTGCGGGAACCTTGAACGGCCAAATGTTCACGACCTGGACCCCCTCGCAGTGCAACATTCCCATTAGAAAGCCATCCGATGTTGCGCGGTGGTTGCTGGTATAGATGCAGGCCTTGGGCGGATCGCCTGCTTCCCTTTCAACACGCACGCGAATGAAGGGCCATCCAAGAAACAGCATTGAGCGTCCATAAACCCGGATCAGTATCCGCAAACTCTCCATGTTTTTCCGGTGCGAAAGAAACGGAGCTTTCAGAAGTCCAATCAAGATCAATGCGGGAACCAGCAAAACCAGAACGATGGAAAACAGGAAGTAGAACATCAAGTTCAGCAAAAGGGTTTGGAGGCGCAGCAACATGCGACTTGGCTACCCGGCATTCAATTCGCCCGCAAGGGCTTCAATGAACGAATAGAGATCCCCAAGGGTCCGGATGTCGCGAACGCGTTCGTCGTCGCGGATGGAAACATCGAACTTTTTCTGGAGGGCCACCACCAGATCCACCACATCGAGACTGTCCAATCCCAGCTCCGTGAACAAATGGGCTTCCGGAACCAGTTGCCCCGGCTCCATTTCAAAGTCTTCAAGAAAGACCTCGTTGACCCGTTCGATTATCCTATCCTTCTGCATCCCAGACTCCTTGCTTCAATGTCACGAAAAACCTTTTACTTGCAAGCCGATACTTTATTATAGCGCCTTCATTCATGACAACCCGAAAAGTCCAGCCGAATGCACAGCAAGCCATGAAAAAAACGATCCCAATCCTCCTGTCCGCCTTTATTGGAACTGCGGCCTGCCTTGCCGAAACGGATCGCAACCACTACAACCAGCTCCTGCTCGGCAGCGGCTCCTCCATCAAGGGCTTCGGGGAAACCTCGCAGGAGGTGCGGACGGTCGATGTGCTCTGGCGGCACGCGCGGATCTTCCACGAAAAAGAGGAAGGCTTGCTACGTGGAAACCACGAATTCTGGATCGAGGCCCCGGTTTCAATCATCCTTTCCGACACCGACGCGATGGACTCGCACGACTTCGGCATCGTCGGCCTCAATTTTCTCTTTGCGTGGATCTTTCCCGAGACGGCCATCGGCGAACCCTACTTCATGATCGGCGGCGGGCCGCAATATGTGCTGGCCGACATCGAGGGCGTTGGATCGGACCTATGCGGCAACTACCAAACCGGCATTGGAACCCGGTTCCTGTTTGCCGACAAGCACCCGGTAAACCTCGAAATCCGCTACCACCACATTTCCAACCTCGGCATGGCCGAACCCAACATCCCCCTCAACTCCGTCAAGGTTTTCGTCGGGGCGACACTGCC
>JBDLHZ010000341.1:0-2997 GCA_039715135.1 Verrucomicrobiota bacterium | reverse complement strand
TTTTGAAAGGTCTTGGAGTGCGGTGGCAACTGCCAGCCTACGTCAAAGACTACGGCTGGTCCGCCGGAGCATCGCGTAGGCGGAAAAGGCGACACCGCCTTTGCGCACGAAGGGCTGATGCTACAGAAAAGCGGTGTCGCCCGCTGGTTGCCACCGCACTCCAAAATGTTATAAAGTCCCCTTGTTCCAAAAAAGCGGAGACTAAAACCATGGCCAAGCAATTAGTTGAGCGAATCAAGCGGTTTCTAGAGTTCCTCCAGCACGACCTATGGAGGATCGATCTGGTTCACGATTCCAAGTTGCGCTCCTTTGGCGTCGAGACATTGCGCGTTACCCATCTCGTGCTCAAGGGCGTAAAGGATGACAACTGCAAGCTCCACGCCTCCGCGCTCACCTATGCCACGCTCATGGCCATGGTTCCGTTTCTGGTGATCCTTTTTTCCATCGGAAAGGCCATTGGTTTTACGGCGGCGGAGGAGTCGTTGCTCAAGTTTTCCGCCGAGATGCCCGAAGGAATCCAGGAATTCATCCACAAGTTGCTGGAGATTGTACAGAGCATCAATCCGGCCGCGCTTGGTGCGGTGGGGGGCGTGGTATTTCTCATCATCATCTTCAAGTTGCTCAGCGGCATCGAGGAGTCGTTCAACCAGATATGGGGCGTGCAGGCATCGCGCGGCATTTCGGACAAGATCCGCAACTACCTTTCCGTGCTCGTAATCGCCCCCTCGTTGATGCTGGTGTCCAATGCGGGTTCCGCCGCGATTCTCGCGTTTGCGGGCAAGGTTGCTTGGTTGGGGCCGCTTATTACCTTGCTCATGCAGCTTGCTCCGATATTGATTCTGGCATTGGCCTTTGTAGCGGTATTCATCTTCCTGCCCAATACGCGGGTTGCCTTCCGGGCTGCGGCGGTCGGGGGATTGACCAGCGCGGTTTTGGTGATTCTAGTGCAGTACATTGTCCTCAAATTCAGTGCCTTGGTTTTTCAAAAATACGCCATCTACGGTTCCTTCGCCTCCATCCCGATCTTTCTGTTTTGGATGCACCTCAACTGGACCATCCTGCTGTTCGGGGCGGAGTTGGCCTTTGCCATCCAGAACCGCGACACCTATGCCGAGGAGCAGGCCGCCGTCCGCGCCAGCATGATTTCCAAGCTTTGGGTTGCCTTTTCCGTGATGCAGGAGGCCGTGCGCGTTTTCCAAGGTGCGGAGGCCGCCGTCAAGACCGCCGCCTATGCGCATGAAAACAATATTCCGATCCGCCTCATGAACGAGGTGGTCGAAGTACTCTCCCGCGCTCGGTTGATTGGTTCCGTCGCATTCGAGGGACAGGATGGCTATGCCCTGTTGCAGGCACCCGAGTGCGTCACCGCCAAGAAAATCTACGACCTCATGATCACCGACGGCTCCTCGCCGCAGGATCTGGGCCTTATGGAGGATGCCATCACCGACGAAGTACTCTCAACGGCCAACATCAGCCTCGACGAAACCCTCGATCCCATCACCCTGCGCAAGTGTTTCGACGAGGACAAATAACCCACACCAAGCCACAAAGCCACAGAGAAAAGGATTTCAAATATCTGTAGCTTCGTGCCTTTGTGGCTCTGTGTGAGTCAAAATCCTTTTCCTGCCATGCCCGTTCCTCTAATGTTCCGCGCATGAATTTTCAGGAAGAACTCAACGAAGAGCAATTGGCCGCGGTCACCGCGCCCGACGGACCGGCGCTGGTGGTGGCCGCCGCCGGCACCGGCAAGACCCGCACCCTGATCTACCGCCTTGCCTATCTCGCCACCGAAAAAAATGTACAACCTTGGGAAGTACTCTTGTTGACCTTCACCAACAAGGCCGCCAAGGAGATGCTTTCCCGTGCCGAAGCTCTTGTGCAGCGCCGCTTCAACAGCGGCTATAGCGGTACGTTCCACTCCTTTGCCAACCGACTGCTGCGCTCGCATGCCGACTCCATCGGCTTCGGCAAAGACTTCACCATCCTCGATGCCGACGACGCCAAGAAGCTGATGCGTGCCTGCATTGATGAGCTGGACGTGGAAAAAAAGCACTTCCCCAAGCCGGAGGTGCTGCTCAGCCTCTTCGGTGTCGTGAGTGGTCGCATGGGCGACCTCTCCGCCGCGGTCGACGAGCGGTTTGAATATACCGAGGTCGATGCCGACCAGGTGCTCAAGGCACATGCCCGCTACCAGGCGCGCAAGAAAGATTCCAATGCAATGGATTTCGACGACCTGCTCATCCATGCCCACAAGCTGCTCGCTGAACATGAGAAGATCCGCAGCTTCTATCAGGACGAGTTCAAGTATGTCCTTGTCGACGAATACCAGGACACCAACGCCATACAGGCCGAGCTGGTGCATCTGCTCGTCAAGGCGCACGGCAACCTCATGGTGGTGGGCGACGACTTCCAGAGCATCTATTCATGGCGCGGCGCCGACTTTCGCAACTTCCTGGATTTCGACAAGGCCTATCCCGAGGCCAAGACCTTCAAGCTGCAGATCAACTATCGCAGCACCCCCGAAATCCTCGATGTCGCCAACGAGGTGATTGCAGGCAATCCCGAACAATTCCAGAAGGAGTTGCAGGCCGTGCGCGAAAACGGAGCCATGCCGCATCTGGCCAAGTTGCGCGATGGATCGATGCAGGCTCGCTATGTGATCGGAAAGGCGCAGGAGCTAAACCGCCAGGGGATTCCGCTATCCGAAATCTGCGTGCTCTACCGCTCGCACTTCCACGCCATGGAACTACAGATGGAACTCGCACGCGAGCAGATGCAATACATCGTCACATCCGGTGTTCGCTTCTTCGAGCAGGCGCACGTCAAGGATGTCTGCACCGTCCTGCGCCTACTGGTCAACCCGTCCGATGAATTGGCCTTTTCCCGTCTCGTTGAAATGTTTCCGAAGGTTGGGAAGAAAACCTCGCACAAGATTTTCCGCAAACTCGGTGGTCGCGTAAATCTCCAGCGCGAAGAGACCCACGAGCAATTGATCGC
>JBDLHZ010000340.1:0-3003 GCA_039715135.1 Verrucomicrobiota bacterium | reverse complement strand
AGGCTACATAACACCTGCGGCGGATCGGCTGGCGCGCGAGGGCATGCGCTTTTCGGCGGGCTATGCCACGGCGCCGGTGTGCTCGCCTTCGCGCTATTCGATCCAGTATGGGCAGAGCCCAGCGCGCCACGGAATCACGTATGTTTCGTGCAAAGCAAAATTCGACCACGTTGCCCCGGACACCCTTGCCGAACTGGTGAAAAAGGCCGACCCGCGCTATGCCACGGCGCATTTCGGAAAGTGGCACATCGATGCCATGCCTTCGGCACTGGGTTTCGATGAGAGCGACGGACGGACGAAAAACTCGGAAGGCGGCTTCGGGTCAAGGAACGAGCACGGTGTTGTGAAAGTCGAGCGGGATCCAAAGCTCACCGTCTCGCTCATGCATCGGGCCAACGATTTCATGGCGCGGCAGGTGTCGGCGAGCCGCCCCTTTTTCCTCCAGGTTTCGCACTATGCGAACCACACTTGGATTACCGCGGATCCCGCCGACCTGCGAAAATACGAAGCCGTTCCGGAATCCGAACGCCTCAGGCACCCGGTGTATTCGGCGATGACCGAGGCGCTCGACCGCAGCATCGGTGGCGTATTGGCAAAGCTCGATGAGCTGGGAATCGCCGACCGCACCTATGTCATCTTCACGGCAGACAACGGCGCGATTCCGTCCTTTCCGCCTGTGCCGAACCCCAAACGCAACCTTAACGGACCGTTGAGCGACGGAAAATGGAGCGTGCTCGAAGGCGGCGTGCGGGTTCCGCTGATCGTCCGCGGCCCCGGCATTCCGCCGGGGACGCAGTGCGATGCGCCGGTGAGCGGCGTGGATTTCCTGCCAACGGTTGCGGAGTTGGCCGGACTTGGCGAACTTGAGACCTCGCAGCCGCTGGACGGGCGTAGTTTCGTGTCGCTGCTGCACGCAGGAAACGCCGCAGCCGACTTCGCGGCTTTCGACAAGCGGGCATTGGTTTGGCACTACCCGAAAATGGGAAAGTGGGAGATGACCCGGCCGGGCTCGGCCATCCGGCGCGACGGGTGGAAGCTCGTGCATTCATGGAAGGACGGCAGCACCCGTCTCTATCATGTGCGCAAAGATATTGGAGAGAGCGAAGACCTGAGTGCTGTGGAGCCCGAACGGGCCGCCGCGCTGAAGAAGGAACTCTTCGGCTATTTGCGGAATGTCGGCTGCAAAATCCCGCAGCAACGTGAAAAACAGAAGAAATAAGGAGTATTGTTATGGTGGGACTTGGGAAAAGGAATCTGTTGGTCGCTTTGGCTTTGTTGACAGCGGGAACGGCTTTGGCCGTTGCTCCCGTAAAAGACCGCCGCCCCAACATGATCTTCATTTTGATCGACGACCAGCGGCATGATGTCATTGGTTCAATGGGTGCGTTTCCTTGGCTGAAAACCCCGAACCTCGACAAGCTGGCGGAAGAAGGCGCTCATTTCCGCAACGCATTCTGCACCAGCTCGCTATGCGGTCCGTCGCGCGCCAGTTTCCTGACCGGCACCTGGCCCAATCGCCACGGTGTGGTCGTCAACGAAACCAACGACTACGACCCCAAGCTGAAAAACTTTTCCGAGGTGCTGCAGGAAGCTGGATACACAACCGCCTATTTTGGGAAATGGCATCAGGCGCAGCATGGCAGGCCGCGTCCGGGGTTCGATCATTGGGTCAGTTTTTTCGGGCAGGGCAAATACTACAACTGCGTGCTCAACATCAATGGGAAGAAGCAGAAGATCGATACGTATTTAACCGACGAACTCAACGACCGTGCCGTCGAATATATCAAGCGCGACCACGAAAAGCCGTTCCTGATGTACCTGAGCCACAAGGCCATGCACGAGCCCTTCACCCCGCCGGAACGCCACAAGGATCTCTACAAAGGCATCGCCATGCGCTCGCGCGACAACCCTGCCGACGATATTGCCGCCAAACCAGAATGGATCGCCTCCCAGATGAGGGAGAAGCGCAACGGGAAGCCGGTTGCACCGGTCAATCGTCCGGCGGCGATGATGGATATGATGCGAACCGTATCTGCCGTCGATGAAGGACTCGGCCGCATTGTCGATCAGTTGAAGGAGCAGGGAATTCTCGACAACACCATCATCATCTATGCCGGCGACAATGGCTATCTGCTGGGCGAGCACGGTGGCACCAACGACAAGCGCAAGGCCTACGAACCCTCCATTCGCATTCCGCTGGTTATGCGCTATCCCAAGTTGGCCAAGCCCGGTTCCAAAATCGATGAACTGGTAGTCAATGCCGATCTGGCGCCCACGCTGATTGAACTCGCCGGTGGCAAGGTTCCTGATGAGGTGCAGGGCGAAAGCTGGCTGCCGCTGTTCAAGGGGAAAGCGGGGCGTGATAGTTTTTTCTATGAATACTACCAGGAAAACGACTATCGTCCCCATAGTGGGTTCGGCGGCACGCCGACAATCCATTGCGTGCGGGGCAAGCGTTGGAAATACATGTCGTATCCGGATCTTCCCAATGAGATTGAGGAACTCTACGATATGGAAAACGATCCCGGGGAACTGCAAAACCTGGCGTTGAATCCGGAATGCCGTACCCAGCTTGCTGCAATGCGCTCCAAGCTGGAAGAGCACAAAAAGGCGCTGGATTTCAAGATGCCGATACGGTTGCGCGACAGCGAGGACGACTAGCCTGAACAAAGAAAAGGTGTCCCCCATGGCACGGAAGAAGATATTTATCGGCGGGTGTGGGCTACAAACGTCCGGCGCGGAAATCGAGGGCGGCTATGTCGAACTTGATGGAGAGCAATTCTACCGCATTCAAAACCATGACGGCATGGCTCCGTTTTTCATGAGCGTGGTCAGCGATTCCAACCACTGGATGTTCATCTCCAGCAACGGTGCACTCACCTGCGGACGGCGCAATCCCGAAAGCGCGCTTTTCCCGTACTACACGGAAGACAGGATTCAGGACGCGCAGGACCAGACCGGCCCCAAAACCATCATTCTGGTGGAAGGCGGGGGGAGCGAACA
>JBDLHZ010000339.1:0-3012 GCA_039715135.1 Verrucomicrobiota bacterium | reverse complement strand
GGTTGACAAGAAGAAATTGGTCGGCATTATACGCGGATGCCAAGGGACAGGAAACAAATTGCGAAACAACTCAAAGCCGTGCAGGCGATCATGGAAGACTGCCTGCACGACTCTAAAATCTCCGCACTCCTCCCTCCCAAAAACAACATCATGGGCAACGGGAAAATGCTGCGGGCGCAACTTGCGCTGACCCTCGGCGAGTCCAACGGAATCGCTGAAAAAACAAACCTTCACGCGGCGGCGGCGGTGGAAATCATCCATGGTGCCAGCCTGCTGCACGACGACGTGATCGACGGCGGCCTGCTCCGCCGGGGCGCACCCACCTTCTGGAAGAAACATGGAACCAACGGCGCCATCCTGCTCGGCGACCTGCTGGTCTTCGAAGGGTTGGACCTGTTGGTGCAGGTAGGCCGCACGGACCTGCTGCAAGAGCTGATTGCAATGGCCACGCACGTCTGCCGTTCGGAGGTCGAACAGGAATTGATTTTGCGCGGGACTCCGGGCACGTGGGAGGAGTGCGAAGAGATTGCCCGCACCAAGACCGGGTCGCTCTTCGCCTTTGCCGCCGTGGCGGCCGCCTCGGACAGCCCCGGCCAAAAGGAAGCGCTGCGCGAAGCGGGATTCATCATGGGAACCGCCTATCAACTCGTCGACGACATCCTCGATTGTTCCGGCAACGAGGAGGTTTCCGGAAAGACGCTCGGCACCGATAATGAACGCGGAAAGACCACGGCGATCACAGCCACGAAAAACGCACCGGAAAAGCCAGCCGAGTACGTTGATTCACTGCTCGATGCCTCCTCCGCGCAACTTGCGGCATGGCCGGCCTTGCAAAGCTCATGGAACAACTTTTTGGACGTGACAATGAAACCCGTACTTAGTAAACACCTTTCCGCAGGCGATTGCCCTACCCCTACTAGCCAGCCGTAGCGGAAGAGTGAAAAAACACTAAACATGAGCTTGTTTATAACAATTCATTGACAATCTGCTTTCCTCTGGTCGGGCCGAATTGTTAAATATGCACGCAATATTTTAACCGAAACCAAGCGAGGAACCTGTTTTGGCTGATTTCAAGATAAAAAAAGGATTCGACATAAAGGTACTGGGGAAGCCCGCGCCCGTCATCGAAGATTACGCATCCCCCCCGCTGTTCGCCGTCTATCCCTCCGAGTTCGAAGGAATCAAGCCGCGCCTGAAAGTTGCCGCAGGTGATAGCATCAAACGCGGCGACATCCTTTTCGAGAACAAGAAAAACGAGAAAATGCTCTTTCGCTCGCCCTGTTGCGGAACGGTCAAGGCGGTCAATCTCGGCGCACGGCGCTTCCCGGTCGAAATTCTGATCGAAGCGGCTACGGAGGAAGAGAGCGTCACTTTCAAAACCCATACCCGCGACACGGTCGGCCAGCTCACTCGCGAACAGGTGGTCGAACATTTGCTGAACACCGGCTTGTGGCCATTGATCAAGCAACGTCCGTTTTCCAAGATTGCCGATCCGAATGCCGCGCCCAAGGCTGTTTTCATCAACGCCGCAAGTTCCGCCCCCTTCCAGGCCGATTTCAGCGTTGTGCTGAAAGGCGACGAAGAGGCCTTCCAAACCGGGATCAATGCACTGGCCAAGCTAACCGATGGAAAGGTGCATCTGTGCAAGTCGGGCGGTTCGGATATTCCAGATTTTGGCAACGCCGAAAGCCACACCTTTAGCGGCCCCCACCCTTCCGGCAATGCCAGCGTGCACATCAACCGCATTAGCCCGATTCTACCGCACGACACCATTTACACCATCACCGCGCAGGACGTGATCCTGATCGGCAAGCTCCTCCTGACCGGTGAACTGCCGCGTACCAAGGTGGTTGCCCTCGGCGGCCCGGCGATAAAGGAAGAATTCCGCAAACACTACCGCGTCCAGATCGGCGCAAGCCTGCAGCCGTTGCTCGAACAGGCGCTGGAGACCGGCGAGATCCGCCTTGTTTCCGGCAACATGCTTTGGGGTGATACCGTCAAGCCAGACACCTGCGTGCGCTACTATGGATCGGAATTTACCGCGCTTGAAGAGGATCGCTCCCGCCACCTGATGGGCTGGACGACACCGGGTCTGCTCCAGTACAGCTCCCACCGCGTCAATCTCTCCTCACTCCTCGGGAAAACCAAACTCTGGAAGCTGGGCACCAACCTGCACGGCAGCCACCGCGCCATGGTCGTCACCGGATGGATGGATAGGCACCAACCGCTCAACATCATGACCGACTACCTCGTCCGCGCCTGCCTCGCGCACGACACCGACGAAATGATCCAGCTCGGCATCCTTGAAACCGCCCCCGAGGACTTTGCGCTCGCCGCGTTTGTCGACCCGCACAAGACCGACGTCTGCGGCATCATCAAGCGTGGACTGGAAGAGATCGAAGCAGAGGGAATCTAATGAAATTTCTATTCGACTTGATGGAAAAGAAAATCGGCCCGCTTTTCGAAAAGGGCGGCAAGTTCGAGCGGCTCTACCCGCTCTACGAAGCGGGCGATACCTTTGCCCGCACGCCGGACGATGTAACCAAGAACGCGCCGCACGTCCGCGACTCCATCGACCAGAAGCGGCTTATGATGTTCGTGATCTACGCTCTGCTCCCCAGCCTCTTCTTCGGCATCTGGAACGCGGGAAACCAGTTCAACATCGCCAATGGCGTTGATTCAACATTGGGTGCCGATATTCTGCGCGGCGCGATCATGGTGTTCCCAATCGTTATCGTCTCCTATCTGGTTGGCGGCCTTTGGGAAGTGCTCTTCGCGGTGGTTCGCAAGCACGAAATCAACGAAGGCTTCCTCGTTACCGGCATGCTGTTCCCGCTGATACTGCCCCCCACCCTTCCCTTGTGGCAGGTGGCCGTCGGCGTCTCGTTCGGCATCGTGATCGGCAAGGAAATCTTTGGCGGCGTGGGCTACAATATTCTCAACCCGGCACTCACCGCCCGTGCCTTCCTCTTCTTCGCCTATCCAGCGCAGATTTCGGGCGATACGGTCTGG
>JBDLHZ010000338.1:0-3049 GCA_039715135.1 Verrucomicrobiota bacterium | reverse complement strand
CCCTAATGGCGCTTTCGGTTACCTATTAATACGTGACCCCTTCCCTTCAGGTGATCCAGATTATTCTGCCGTACATCATTCTGCGAATGAAAACAGAGGCTCGGTGCGGAGCAACTTCCAATGCGACCGCGCAGCAGAGGATTCAGCAGAATAATCGGTGCGGAGCAGGTTGGAAAATTATCAATCGCTACGCTCATGGTTCCGTGCACGGTGTCGCCGGCACCCCCTCAACCTCAAAATGATGAAAAAAGCGTTGTTCCGACCCCTATTGCCCGTGGTCGATCAGGAACAGCGGCTGGGTTTTTTCCGAATAGACCGCCCCCGCCTTGTCCGTTATTTTCAGTTCGACTTCGTATTTCCCCGGCTTCAGCTCCGACATGTCCAGAACGATCATCTCCCCGTCGGCAAGATCCTGCTTTTTCCGCGACACTATGCGATGCCGCCGCTCGTCGCCAATGGTTGCAGAAACGATGTAGCGCTCCTGCCCCTTCAAGTCGGCCCCCATCACCTCGAAGGCGACGGGAAGCCAGTTTTGCGGGATGGAGAGATAGCCCGGAAAATCCATCTTCGAGATCAATGGTTTCTTGAAGCGCAGCAGCGACACGTCGGCAACATCGAAGGTGATATCGGTTCCGTGGGCATAGTATTTTTCGTAGAGAATCAGATATATGCGCGAAATGTTTCGCCACGGATCAACGCCCTGGTTGGCCGCAGCCATCATTTCCTTGATGGAAAACCGCAGGGGGATCCACTCGCGCTGGACATCGCCGAGATCCGGCATGGTTTGATACAACTCTTTGGAATCGTGCGATCTGACCTTTACTTCAAGCGGGGTGCGGTCGTCGGCCACCTCGTCCCGATCCGAGTCGACGCGCACCATGAGCGAGAGGTAGTCGTACCCGCTCATGTCCAGCTCGCCCGAAGAAAACGACTTTGCCGTCAGCGGCCAGCCGACCGGCCAGTCGCCGCCTTCCTTGCCGTTCTCCCGCCGGTGGTCGACCTTGACGCGCCAGCGCAGCCCATCGCGCCCGTCCAGGCCGGCTTTCCTAGTGGCCTCCACCTGCCCTTCGGCGGAGCCGTTGTACCACTGGGAAAAATCGCCTCCGATGTCCCGCCGCTCGACCTTCCCGTCCTTCAGCGCCTTTTCCAGAATGGCGGTGGTTTCATCCCCGGCTTGCGCCTTGGGCACCGTGTTGCCCACCAGCACCGAAGGGGCTTGCCCCTTGCGCATGGCCGGAAAGGCCACCAACTGTTCGATCGCCCGGGAGAGCAGTTGGCGACGGGCGTTGAACTCGCCGGACGGCCACATGCCGGTGGACATGTATTTTTGCTGGACATGGATGTCGTCCCACATCTTCTGCAACAACCTCTTCGCAAAGGCGACCGCCTTGGCGCACTCCTGATCCTCGCTGCCCGTGCGCTCATAGACCGCCTGCTGGAGGGTATAGAGGTAGCGCCCGTCGTCCCAGCCCTCGCGAAAACATTCCCAGTAGATGGCCGGCATGATCCGGTTTTGGTCGTCGATGCGGTTGCCGCAGCCGGCATAGTTGGGATCACCCAGATAGTCGCAGCCTTCCGGCCCCTTGAGCCAGCTCCAGTGCCACGGGATCAATGTCGTGAACCCACTACGCCAAAGCCCGAAGCCATAGGTCATCCGGCCGCCCTTGCACATGGTCAGCGGATCCCTTATTTCGCAGGCGTTATGGTTCGGATAGCACCAATATTCATAGCGGGACTGGGAAGTAATCTCTTTGTACGACACCGAGAAGGGCTGGGAACACCAGATATCCAGATAGGGTCGATACCCCTCGGCATCGGCCGCTTTGGGATCCTTGGTGGCAAAGGTACGAAACCCGGCCGCCTTTACCGCCGCAAAAACCTTGATGCCGAACTCCTTGTGGGAGGCCGCCACCTCATCGATGGGAGCGCAGACCATTTCCGGCAATCCCTTGGTTTCGCACTCCTCCCTGAGCGTCCGGAACAGCTCCGTCAGCTTTTCATAAAACGAATCCGGCGGCATCTTGTTGACGAGCCAGTGCTTCTTGTAGATCCCGCCCGGAACAAGCTCCTCGTAGATCTTCATGATCGCATCGTCGCCCACAAGCGGGATGGGGCCTTTCAGACCCGCCGCAAACATGCGGTCGATCTCTTCGGGATGCTTGCTCAGGAGAATCCTGCCATCCTTGTAGTCGAGATAGACGGTCGGGAAAGCGTCCATACCGTAGTCGACCATCGCCCGGTAGTCGTTGTCCAGCGACTCCCGGACATCCTCTTCGGACTTGCCGGTATGCTCGGCATACCCCCCGATATAGTAGTAGGCGCTGCTGTGCTTGGCGGGATCCTTGAGCAATTCAAAACCGGCAACGCGCAGGCACAGGGGAATTTTGACCGCCTCCCCGAACCCATCGTCCCACAACGTTACCGTACCGGTGTAGATTCCCGGCTTGGCGTCCATGGGTACATGGATGGTGATCCAGTAGCGCTGGCACTCAAGTGCAGACGACGAGTGGACGGTCACCTGTTCGAGCAACTCCGGCATGCGGCGGTAGGTTTTGCGCGAGGTGTAGGTCGGATAGCCGATGTTCCAATAGGTTCCCAGGCGCAAAACGACATCGTCGCCCGAAATTTTAGCCTCGCCGTTTTCCAGAGTCGAGCATCGCACCTTCAGGTTTTTCAGTTCACGGACCGGATAGATGCAGAAAGTGACCGACTCGAACTCCCCCAGCGCCGCAAAGGCCGACAGGCCTTCCAGCCGCTCGTGCGGCAGCGGGCGCGTGTTTGGATAGACCGGCTCGGTGATCGGGCGCTGGAACAAAAGAAAGCCGCGCTCCTTGTCCGCCGGTGTCAACCACGGTTCGGGAGCGGTCTCTACAAAAGGTTGCTCGGTGTAGCCATCCGGCACGCTCGGCTGAATGCGCGCACGGAATTCCGAAACGGAATCGTCCGGCTTTGGAACATTGCAGATGGACGACCCGGCATGCACCGGCATGGCAAACAACAACATTCCCGCCAGCCCAAACCCACACGATCTAAAGAAACCACTCATTGT
>JBDLHZ010000337.1:0-3051 GCA_039715135.1 Verrucomicrobiota bacterium | reverse complement strand
ACTCCTGTATATGCTGAAAATCCACCGTCGACGGGGACGATCACCCCGCTGACGAACTTGGCCGCTTCCGAGATCAGGAAGTGGATTGTGCCGTACACTTCGTCTTGTTCGCCGAAGCGGCGGAACGGCGTTTTGTTGATCACCTGCTGGCCGCGCTCCGTGTAGGAGCCGTCCTCGTTGATCAGCAGCGCGCGGTTTTGGTGGCTGACAAAAAAGCCGGGGGCGAGGGCGTTGACGCGGATGCCGTTGCCATACTTGAGCGCCATTTCGGTGGCCATCCATTTGGTGAAGTTGTCGATGGCGGCCTTGGCATTGGAGTAGCCGAGCACGCGGGTGAGCGTCTGCGCCGCGGACATGGAGGAAAAGTTGACGACGCAACCATTGCCTTGTGCTTTGAACGCCTTGGCGAAGGTCATGGTCGGCATGACCGTTCCCTTTAGATTGAGATCGAGCACCTTGGAGTAGTCGTCCATCTTGAGATCGAAAACGTCTTGGTCGGGGCCGATGGTTGCGCCGGGCATGTTGCCGCCGGCACCGTTGATGAGCACGTCGATGCGTCCAATGTCGGCCATGATTTTTTCATAGACCGAATCGAGTGCGCCTTGGTCGAGCACGTTGCAGGCGTAGCCGCAGCACTTGTCGGAAATCTGTTTGGCCTCTGCGACCGTTTCGTCCACTTTCTCTTGGAACAGGTCTAGATAAATCACATAGGCACCCTGCTCCTGCAGATATTTTGCGGTTCCACCCGCCAAAACCCCAGCCGCTCCAGTTACGGCAACCACCTTGTCCGATAGATCAAATAGATTTTTCACAACCATTCTCCTGTTTTATTTGCTCCTCAATTGTTTGAGATAGGACTTTTTGGCCTGTTTCCACAAGCAAAAAACTTGCTTTATATTTCCCGTCGATCCATTGTCCCGACGGTTTGAGGAGAGAATAATGGCGGTCAGTCAAAAACAGATAGCGGAAAAACTGGGCGTATCCATTGCGCTGGTGTCGCGCGTATTGTCTGGGCGGGCAAGGGAAATCGGCATTGCGCCGGATACGATCGACCGGGTTTTGAAAGCCGCTGGGGAAATGGGCTATGTGCCCAGTGCCGCCGCGCTCTCGCTCAAGGGAAAGGCCACCCGAACCATTGGCGTGGCGGTCTATGATTTCAACGACCCCTTCTTTGGAACACTCATTCAGCAGATTCAGGCAAAGGCTCATGAGTTCAACTATTCCCTCATCCTCGCCGGATTTCTCAACCGGATTCCCGACGAGCAGGATTTGCAGGCTTTGTACAAGCATGCCATTGACGGATTAATTGTTATTGGAACCGAATCGGACGCACGCTGGCTGGAAAGCTTTCACCACATGCCTATTGCAAGAATCGGCCACGGAGGCGAGTGCGAACAGAGCGTACGCATTAGTACGGATGAGGAATCTGCAGCGCGTCTGCTGATCAACCATTTGGTTGAAACCGGACGAAAGAATCCTGTGTATACCTGTGCAAACCTTCCGGCCCACCGTCTACGCAGCGAGGTCTTTGTAGAAGTTGCCGCCGACTGCGGGATTGCACTGGCCGTCGAACAATCCAGCGAGCGGAACGCCTTTGCCGCCGGCGAAGATGCCGCACGGCAGATGATCCAGGCCGGAACAACTGCCGATGCCTTCATTTGTGCAACCGACCAGGTTGCCATGGGGGCGCTGCACGCACTGGTCGATGCGGAAATCGATGTTCCCGGCCAGATGGCCGTCACCGGCTTCGACGATATTCCCGCCGCCAAACAATTCATTCCATCGCTCACGACAATCCATCAACCCCTTGCAACAATGGTTCAGCAGGCCTTCGAGGCCGTCATGGGTCCACCCCCCCCGCAAATCCTCCTTGTCCAAGGAGAACTTGTTGCTCGGAAAACAACATAGGGCTAGATGCCACGAACAAATCAAGACAACCTTTGTGATGACGGAGGCAAGGTTGTTCCGAAGCTAACCCAACTTCCGCGCCCTAAAAAAATGCGTTTCGGCACGGAATTTCACGCAATACGCTGCCAGTAAGTGCGTTGCGAAAAACCAGCATCCGCAGTGGGTTGAGCGCCCAGCTTCATAACCCGTTCGGAGGCAAGTATCGGGTTCTTCAGGCCTCCTTGTAGTGCCAGAGCTGAAAAATCATTTTCTTTAAAACGTGCACCTGCGGGGTCAGGGTTCTGTCCGTCGGGATGGATCCCGCATTGGAGGCGCACATGTTTTTCAGGGAAAACAACCGCGATCTCCACGGCTGCTGCCACCTGCGCAGCACCATCGAGCTCGAAGACCAGCAGCTCTGGAAACTCTACATCACCCTCGTCCGGGTTGAAGACGCCTTCCGCAGCATGAAAAGCGATCTCGGACTGCACCCCTTCCATCACCAGCTCGCCCGGCGCTGCCGCGCGCACATCTGGATCACCGTGCTCGCCTACCACCTTCTGCGCTGGACCGAACACTCCCTTGCGCTCAGCGGATACGAAAGCACATGGCGAACGCTTCGCCGCCGTCTGGAAACCCACCGCTACAGCACGCTCATCGTGCCGATCGCCAAAGGGATCGAGCACCACATCCGCAAAGCCGGGCGTCCCACCGAGCAGCAGAGAATGATCTACGCCCAACTGGGGATCGACTGGAAAAGCCTGCCGGTTCTCCGCCGCACCTACCGGATTGCGCCAATGCGCGAAAACGTAGTGCCAGAGTTTATGTAAGTTCTTGCGGGGGAACGCTCTCGTTTTTATAGCGCGGAAGTTGGGTTAGGCACCTTTCCCCCGTCGAAGACCTCGAGAATTCGGGGGCACCCCCATCCTTGGCTGAACAGAAATTCTTTTGTTCACTTGGCTCCGATGTAGCCTGATATTCACTTTTTTCTCGAAACAGGTCGTTTAAAAAGGTCTACTGTTTGAAAGTTTGCATTATTTCAATTTGGAGCATGTCATGCTTTCGCAAATCAATTCAGGGGCGGTGTTCGGGATCGATGCCTATGCGGTGGAGATCGAGGTCAATGCCGGGCATGGCGACCCCAAGGCGGTGATTGTCGGATTG
>JBDLHZ010000336.1:0-3053 GCA_039715135.1 Verrucomicrobiota bacterium | reverse complement strand
AACCGTTCGAGCGCGCTCGGTGCAGAAACCGGGTTGCGCAGCCAGAAGGTGCTGAGCGCCTGCTACGAGTCGGCACGGACGGGGCAGGCCATCGAAATAGGGTAGCGAATTTTTAGACCGGTCCGGAGTATCGGGCTCCGAGTGTTCGGAGATAACAAGGAAAAGGAGATAGTCATGGCATATGAAGGTTTATTGGAAGATGTGAAAAAAGCGATTGCGCTGGAAGAACCAAGCCGGACTCCGGTCTTTGCGATCAGCGAGGAGTTCGATGTAAAATGGTACGGCAAATGGGACTACGAGACGGTCTGCCAGGACGGCGACAAGATTGCCGAGGTGTGGATCGCCGCCATTGAGGAGTTCGACTACGACTGGGCGTGGGTTCAGGTGGACGACTGCTGGGAATTCGAGCCGCTCGGCGTCGGGTGTCCCGGTGAATGCAACATCCTGCGCGCCACGCGCGACCACATCCCCTGCACGCGGGAAACCTTTGTCTCCTGGCCAAAGTTCGACCCGGCCACGGCGGGACGCATCCCCGAAAAGCTCAAGGCGATCCGCAAGATCAAAGAGCGCTTTGGCGACACCGTGTTGATCGAGGGTAGCGCCGCCGGGCCCTATAGCTGTGTCGGGCTGGCCTGCGGCATGACCGAAACCATGATGCTCGCCATGGATGACCGCGCCCTCCTCAACGAGATGTGCGACTTTTTCGTCGAGCAGCAGTACCAGTATATCAAGGTGCAGGTCGAGGCTGGCGCGCACGGCATCTGGCTGGGCGACTGCAACGCATTCAGCGGCATGCTCTCGCTGGAGCAGTACAATGATTTCGCCTTCCCCTCCTGCAAGAAGCTGGTGGACAAATGCAAGGCCGACTTCGACGTGATCTTCCACCTCCACAACAGCGAGGTGGTGCCAAAATATCTCCAGGCCGAAGCGGAACTGGGCGTCGACATCATCAGCGTTGGTCCGGCCGCCGACATTGCCGAAGCCAAAAAGGCGCTGACCGGAAAATGCTGCTTTACCGGCAACCTCGACCCGATCGAGGTGCTGATGCGCGGAACCCCGGAGCTGATCGAATCGGAGGTCGAGCGCATCATGGGCATCTGCAAGCCCGGCGGCGGCTATATCTTCAGCACCGGTGAAATGAACCCGCGCGATATCCCGGTCGAAAACATGCATGCCATGGTGAAGAAGGCGAAGGAATTGGCCTAGTTGTCTTTTGGACCGATGATGCAGGGGAGAATAAAGAAGGAATGAAATATCTGGAAGTGTTGGGAAAGACCATCGCCCTTGAGGAGTCCGAGCTGTTGCTGGAGGAGGACTTCTTATCGGAAGAAACGTTTTCGAACGATTGGATAGAAGTCGGGAGCGCGGTCTGGGCGATCAAGAACGGAGTGCTCGAAGGCCAATGGGAAAAGGACGCCGACTTAAGGCATGGGCAGATATTCAGCCGGAAGCAGTTCCAAGGCGATATCCTAATGGAGTTCGATGCGCGCACGGTGCCGCCTTCCGACCACGACATCATCTGGTGGTGGGGCACCACGCTCAATGAAGAGGAGTCGCACTGGAACAGCGGCTATCTGGCTGGGCTGGGCGGCTGGTGGACAAACAAGACCGGCGTGGAGAAAATCGAGGGCGACAATGCCTTTATGGCGATGACGCCGCTGTTCAAGTTGGAGCCGGGGAAAACCTACAGGATTCAATCCGGCATGATTGGCCAAAACGTGTTTCTCTTTGTCGACGGTCAGTTGGTCATGGAGTTCAACGACCCCGGCCCCCTTGCAAAGGAAACACCGGGGCGCATTGGTTTCGGCATCTTCCAGTCCCATGTGGAGTACAGCAACCTGAAGGTCTATGCGCCGAAATGGAGTTCCGTAGCGTGCATCTACTAGAACAAATTAAAAAAACTGAAACAGGAGAATAGCGATGCCAACAAAAAAGAAAAAACAACAGTCCGATTTCCGGTATGCGGTAGGTGATGCCCGGGTGCCGTGGCACACCGTGGGGGAGCGGTTCGATGCCAAGGATATCACGGAGGTGGTGAAATTCCTGATGCCGCCCTCCGGCGATGACAACAAGGCCTACACGCAAAGCCTGCGCGAGGTAGGCAGTGCGCTTCGCCAGCTTGGCAAGCAAAGTTCGCTCGCCACGAAACTATCGCTAGGCACCCAGGTGGCCGCGGCGGAAAACGAAGCCAAGGAGCTGCTGGGCGTGAAGCACGCCTGCTATCTGGCCAACTGGACCGGCGGCATGGAGATCGCATACAAGCTTTCCGGTTTGCAGCCGGGTGACGAGGTGATCGTCCCCTCCATCACTTTCATTGCGTCGGTGGCCTATCCGCTCGCAGTCGGCGCCAAGCTCGTTTTTGCGGACGTCGATCCCCGGACCGTCAACATGGATCCCGCCGACGTGGCGAGGAAAATCACAAAACGCACCCGCGTGATCATGCCGGTCCACATCGGTGGATATCCGTGCGACATGACCAAGATCATGAAGCTGGCGAAGGAGCACGACCTCTTCGTCATCGAGGATGCCGCGCACGGGCTTGGCGCGATGTACAAGGGCAAGCCGCTGGGAACCATCGGCCACTTTGGGGGCTACTCCATGCACGAGGTGAAGAACATCAACTCCTTCGGCGAAGGTGGGCTGCTGGTAACGAACGAGCCCAGCGGGACGCAGTTTTCCCGCGGGCGCTTCCTAGGGCTGGACTTTACCCGAACCATCGAAAACTGGCTCTACGACATTACGCCGCTCGAAGACCGCTTCGGCAAGCCCCAGGTTCCCGGCAACTATTCGGCCACGGAAATCGCGGCACTCGGCTATCGGCTTCAGGCAAAGCGCCTCGACAAGATCATCGCCAAGCGCAAAAAGCACGCCGATTACCTGCGCGATGCCTTCGCCAAGGAAAAGGGCATCCTGCTCCCGCCTGCCGACACGGCCAAGACCTACGGCAGCCACCACCTCTTCCTGCTGCGCATCGATCCAAAGCGCGTTGGAGCCGACATCCAGGCCCTGAAGCGTAAACTGAAGGAGAAGGGTGTCACCGAGGTGACCCACTT
>JBDLHZ010000335.1:0-3076 GCA_039715135.1 Verrucomicrobiota bacterium | reverse complement strand
GATTGGCAGAAGATAGGCGGGCGGGCGGCGCAAATCAAACCTCTAATCGTTGGAATTTCCCAATGACCCAGAAACAATCCCAACAGAAGCACGCAAAGTTCGCGAAGGAATGAGTTGTTGCTTTCGGCACGGGATTCCTACGCGGCCTACCGGAACAACTCGGCGTGGGTTCCGGTACGAATCAGATGAAGTTCATTGCCGCGAATCCGGTAAATCAAAATCCAGTCGGGTTCAATATGGGCATCCCGGCAGTCTTTGTAATCGTACTTGCCGGCATTGTCTTGGGAGCTACTTGATTTCGATCAGGCCGGACACGCCATCCAAAGGGAAATGGAAACAGCTATTATAGCTGTACCTTCAGGCGGTAGAAGCCAGCGGGTTCGTTGGTGTGGATGGTGTCGATGAATTCGGACTGCGGATACGGGAGGTCTTGCTGCCAAACGAAGCCGTCGAGCAGGTTGGACGACCAGTAGACGGAATAGAGGCGGCTGGGAAACGGCGTCCAGTTCATGCCGTTGCCGCCGGGAACTTGCGAGACGACAAAGGGTTCGTCGGAAAAAGGGCTGAGTCCAGCGATGTAGGTTTGCAGATACGTATAACCGGTGTTCGCAGAAAGGTTGCTAGCCACAACGGCAGTGACACCGTTAAAATTCTTCTGTTCCCACCAGTCGGGGATGTTGTCGGCATCGCTGTCGGGGAGACCTGTCGCGGTCGGTTCCATATCGGCGACATCGATCTGGTCGGCATAGGCCGATGAGGCGCTTGCATTGCCAAGAAGCAGGGAATCCACCTTCCACGAGTCGGCGTATAGCGGCAGGCCAGCGGCGATATTGACGCCATCCATGGCGAGATCCCAGTATCCGTCGTCATAGTCGCAGTAGATATCGAACCGGGTCCAGATATCAAGCGGCATCTGGGCACCCAGCACCACCTCGACCGTGTTGCTGTAGACCACGATATAGCGGGCGGTGTTTACGAAGAAGGCTAGACTGGTGTTTTCGGCAACAACGTCTGGATTGCTGGCGGGCGGCGCCGTGATGCGGGCATAGAGGCTGATCCATACGGCGGAGTTGCTACTCGAAAGATCGTGGCGAACCTCGGTCGTCACGATCTCCAATGCCTGCGAGCCGTTTGTTACAACCCCCGTTTGGACATCGGCGGTTCCGGATTCGAGTACCCAGCCGTTCTGGCCGTCAATGGCTCCAACCGCCACGCCATTGGAAGCATCGAACGTCTCCACAAAGGGAAGCTGCGACGCACCGGCCGACATCAGGATGATTCCATAAAACATCAATATTTTGTGGCTTGGATTTTTCATTATTTCATCCTCTGTTATTTAATAGTTCCGCCTGGGGCGAGGGGGCATGACGCGAGTGCCGGTCTTGTCGAAATGTTTTCCGAGCGGCAACGCCCTTAGCTGCCCGAGAATATCGGGCAGCCATTTGTGCGAAGTGCCGTGGTCGATGATTTTCCCATGCGAGTCCGTAACCACTACCAGATAGCCGCCATATTTCGTACCCCGCATTTGCCCGTAGTAATTGTCATAAGCCGACACTTCCACCTTGTTGCCGGAAAGCCTGAAGGATCTTTCATTTTCCTTGGCGGGCGTGAAGCTGCCTTCCTGCCGGTCGAACAGGATATAGTTGTTGCCGTCAACCTCCTCGCCGAAAACAAAAAACTCGACCTGCAGTTCGTGGTTGTACGTACCTGCGGAGACCTGCTTCAACTTGGCGGTAAAAATGTAATCAAAAAAGGTCGGGAACACCAATTGCGTCATCCAAGGATTTACCGTGACCGGCTGTTGCTCGCTCTGCTTGGCGAAGTCGATATTGAACTTTGGAGGCCGTGCGAGTTCGACAAATTCACGATCTTCCGCGGAAAGCCGCTCCACGGGGATCTTTCGCTGCCTCCCCCGCGCATCCTTCAACACCGCCTTGTCGCCGATAACCGCCGTAAATCCGGCCTCCAATGTTTTTCCGTCCAATCCGGTCCATGTCCGCATTTCAGCAGTATCATCGGGATTGAACAATTGCGACTCGAACGAGGGATAGATCACCTCGTTCGTATCGGCGGCTACCGTTATGCGCCGCGAACCGAAGTCGTTGAAGACGGGGCCGTTGGTGAGACAACACTCGTTCTCCACCAGAAACTCATAGATCTTCTCCATTTGGTCGAGGCTGAGCTCGGCGGTTTTGAAAATCGGGAAGATGGGAGCACCAAAAGAGTTTTCCTCATATTCCACGCCCTGCACCTCGACCAAAAGCATGGCGGCATGGTTGCCACCCCACATTTCCCCGATCATCACCTCCATGTCGCGCGGCACGCCCGGCTCGAGCGTGATCCAGTCGCTGCCCACGGAGGTGTTGTTGCCTAGGTGGTACCGGCGGGAATTTGGCGCCGTGTAATAGTATTGAGGCACTATTTTTTTATCGGGGCCAGGCCAGCAGGCATTGAGCACCAGCTCCCCGTCCAAACGAACCAGCATAAAATTGTCGCCATGCCCCCAGAAGCGGAAAGTGATGCCCTCCTTGTGCACCAGCTTGCCCTTGTAGTGCGCCCCCCAGTAATATCCGTCGGTTTCCTGCCCAAACGCCTTCGGGCCAAACCCCGAAGGCAACGGTGGGATCATGAAATGGGTGGCATACAGCTTCTTTGGGGAGCGGGCGAACCGGCTGAACGCCTTGGTGTCGAAATCGTGCTTTACAAACCGCCGGTATATGTCCTCGTATTCGTAGATGGTCACTGCAACGGAATTGCCCCGGCGATCATGCTTGAAGTCGTAGAAGGTTCCCTCGAAATCGTTGCCTATGCTCTGCGCACCGCCAAAGATGGTAACGTCTTCAAAGTCGGGCATCATGTCGAAACCGCCAACGATGTCGCCAAGGCCATCGCCCATGCCGGACATTTCCGGAAGCTGGATGTCCGGCATACTGGCGCGGTTGACCTTGGCGACGATGCGGTTGGTGGGTTTGGGTCGCGAGGTTTTCCTGATCTTCACCTTCGGCTTCTTGAGCTTCATCTTTGGTCGCTCCACCGCCTTGGGCGGCTCGCACTCGATCTCCTTTTTCTTCACGAC
>JBDLHZ010000334.1:0-3079 GCA_039715135.1 Verrucomicrobiota bacterium | reverse complement strand
TTTTCGAGCTCGATATGGATGCCGAGGTTATCCTTCCACATCTGCTGAATCACTTCGGCGATGCGGGTATGGAGATCCGAGGTGTGGAAAAGCAGCGAGAGTTCGGGGAACCCTTCGCCATTTGGATATCCGGCTTCGGCCAGAAGCTGCTTGGCCATGGCGATGTCCGTCTTGAACTGGATGGGCGGGGCATATTCCCCAATGTATGGCGGCGTGAACGTGTAGGCCGGTTGTTCCCCTGAACGCGTGACATAGTTGGCGAGTTGTTCCCGATCGATGGACATGGCCAGCGCCTTGCGAACGCGCAGGTCGTCAAGCGGCGGGTTAGCCACATTCAGCAGGTAGTAGTAGGAGCGGAGATAGGGGTCGAGCCGAAGCAGCTCCGGGTGCTTTTCCTTGTAGTATTGGACGCGTTCAAGCGGAACCGTTCCGGTAACATGCAGTTGTCCGGCGCGAAAGGAGCGCTCCTCGATCTTATGGTCGCCGATCGGATGGAAGTGAATCTCGTTCAGCCGGACGATTTCAGAGTCCCAGTAGTTGGGGTTCTTTTCAACCACGATGGATTGGTTCTGTCGCCATGATTTGAGTGTGAACGGGCCATTGCCGACATAGTTTCCGGGTGTTGTCCATTTTGTGCCCATTTCATCCATTGCGCCGTGCTTCAGGATCGTTGAGGGATGCACTGGAAACCAAGACCAATGATTGAGTTGCGCGGGAAACGAGGGGGTTGGCGATTCGAGCGTCAGTTCCAGGGTTTTGGGGTCGATGGCCTTGACGCCGACTTTCCCAAAGTCTGGAAGCTCGCCCGCGTTGAATGCCTTGGCGTTTTTCAGAACGTGCAGCATATAGGCGTACGGACTTCCAAGGGCTGGAGAAAGTATCCGCTGGTAGGAAAAGACAAAGTCCTCGGCGGTGACCGGGTCGCCATTGGACCATTTTGCATTTTCGCGCAGGTGGAATGTATAGACCAGGCCGTCGTCGGAAACAGTCCATCGCTCGGCCACGCCGGATTCGCCGGGCTCTTCCGAAACAAGGCCTTCGAGCAGTGCGGAAATCACATTGTAGGCCGAAACCCCGGTTACGATATGCGGATCGAGATCCTTGGGCTCGGATAGGTTGCCCAAGTGCAGGATCTGTTCACGGTTGCCTGTTTCGACCGGTGTCTCCCTCTTGGCGCAACCGGCAATGACGAGGCAGGTGGAGAGGAGGACGATCCTATTCATCGGCTTCCAGATAGACATGTTTGTAGGGATGGCGATCAAGCGGGTTGGGTTTCCAGTTCTTTACGGATGGGCGCACCAGCGATTTGTTTCGGTAGAAGTAGATTGGAATCAGCGGGGCTTCATCCAAAAGGATCTTTTCCGCCTGCTGGAAAAACCCCATGCGCTTTTCGGAATCTTGTTCAAGGCTGGCTTGCCGGATCAACTCGTCGTATTGCTTGTTCGACCAAGCCGAGTCGTTGTTTCCGCCGTCGGTAATGAAGAGCTCTAGGAAGGTGGAGGGGTCGGTGTAGTCGCCGATCCAACTGGCGCGGGCAATGTCGTACTTATGGGCTTTCTTTTCCGCCAGATAGGTTTTCCACTCCATGTTGATCAGGTCGACATGGATATCGAGGTTGTCCTTCCAGATTTGCTGGATCACTTCCGCAATGCGCATGTGGCCCTTGTGGGTGTTGTAGAGAATCTCCATTTTGGGAAATCCTTCACCGTTCGGGTAGCCCGCTTCGGCCAGAAGCTTGCGGGCAAGCCCTGGATCAAAAGGAATTCGTGCCTCGGCGGTATAGCCGGCGGTGTCGGGTGGAGTCAGGCAATAGGCGGCGGGTTCACCCGCCTTGCAGACATACTTGACGATCATTTCACGATCAAGCGCCAAGGCCAGCGCACGGCGAACGCGCACATCGTTCAATGGCGGGCGCTCTGTGTTGAGCTCATAGAAATAGGTTCCCAGAAACGGGTTTAAGTGAATCAGGCCGGGATCGTTTTCCAGATAGTATTTGATCCGCTCCATCGGGGTTTCCTGTGTGACATGTAGCTGTCCGGTGCGGAATGCATATTCCTCGGCGTTCATGTCGTCGATGGGGTAGAAGTGGATTTGGTTGAGCCGGGTGGTGTCCTTGTCCCAATAGAACTGGTTTTTCCCGACAATGACTTTACGGTTCGGCTCCCATGATACGAGGGCAAACGCACCATTACCAACAAAGTTTCCGGGGCGCGTCCATTTGGTGTCGCGGTCGTCGATCTTGCCAAACTTCAGGATGGTTGGCGGATGAACCGGGTAGAATGAGCGATAGCGCAGCAAGCGGAGAAAATAGGGAGTAGGGGCTTTTAATGTGATTTGCAGGGTTTTGTCGTCGATGGCTTTCATTCCGACTTTGCTGAAGTCCGTGATTTCGCCCCTGTTGAATGCCTCTGCGTTTTTGATGCAGTAGTGCATATAGGCGTAGGGCGCGGACATCGCCGGCGAAAGAATCCGTTGATAGGCGAAAATAAAATCCGCAGCGGTAACGGGCTCTCCGTTCGACCACTTGGCATCGGGGCGAATGCGGAAGGTGTAGACCGCGCCGTCCCCGGAAATTTCCCAGCTTTCGGCCGCGCCCGGAACCGGGTCGGTGTGGTCGGGGTGCCATGCGGTAAGTCCTTCGAACAATGAGTCCTGAACCTGCGATTCGGGATTGCCGGTCGTGGTTTGGGGGTCGAGATCCTTCGGTTCCGAACCGATCCCGCAGTGGAGAATCTGTTCGCGGTTCCCGATGTCTACGGCGGTTTCCCGTTTGGCGCAGCCAATCAAGATGCCCATCGTGCATAGGAGGAGAGTGGAGGTTTTTAGATTCACGGGTTTATCCCTTCGTCTGTTAGTCGGCATCGCTGTTGAGCCAGTTGGCAAACGGTTCGAAGCTGTATGGGCGGCCAAGGAAGTCCTCGACCAGCTCGGCGGCATCCTTCGAGCCTCCGGCAGCGAGAATCTTGTTGCGGTAGTCCGCCGCCACTTCTTGATTGAGCATGTCCGGTTCAAAACGACTGAACAGATCCTTTGCGATCACTTGCGACCACATATAGGTGCAATACATCGCGGAATAGCC
>JBDLHZ010000333.1:0-3087 GCA_039715135.1 Verrucomicrobiota bacterium | reverse complement strand
ACTTCCCGGTTCTGATTGAGGCTTGTATTCCGTTGCAAAGGTTTTACCTTTGTTCGTTTGCAAAAACGGAGAAAAGCCATTCCCTCGCAAGACATCAAACTCAGCCGCTATTTTATTCCCCACCGCCGCGGGATCACCGCAACGGTGGCATGCGTGCTGGTTGCCGTCGGCATCAACCTCTACCTGCCCTACCTCATGCGGCTGGTCATCGACGGGCTCACCGGAAAAGCACTGGATACGGCAACCCTTTTCCGGCTGCTTGGAACCTACCTGCTGATGGGTGCGGTCTCGCTGGTGTTTTCGCGTTTGCTACGCAGGATTCCGCTGAAAATCTCGCATAAGATTGAATATGCCCTACGAGCCGACGTGTTCGAGCATCTCACAAAACTCGACCAGGAATTCTACCGAAGTGAACGTACCGGCGACCTGATGACGCGCATGTCGTCGGACATCAACATCATTCGCGACGCCATCGGGCAGGGCCTGCTCCAGGGCACCCGCACCGCCGTCGTGCTGGCGTTTGCCTCCGTCGTGATGTTCCTTACGGATCCCGGCCTGTCTCTTCTGGTCTTCTCACTCTACCTGCCCATGGTGGTCATCTTCTTCCTAATCCTGCGAACCATGCGCCAACAGCAAAAGGAGCTGCAGGAACACGTATCCGAAGTATCCAACTTTTCGCAGGAGAGCTTTTCGGGCATCCGCACCCTCAAGGGCTTTGCGCTCGAACGACGGCGCAATGCGCAGTTCAAGGCGCTCAACAGCGACCTTGTCTGGAAAAACATGCGACTGCAGGCCTCCCGTCAAAGCCTCTGGCCCTTCATGGCATTCTGGTTCAGCCTCGGCATGATCCTGATCCTCAACCTTGGTGGACGCAGAATCATCGAAGGCGAATTGACGCTCGGCACACTCACCCAGTTTGTCCAGTACCTGCTCTATATGCAATGGCCGCTGCTCGCACTCAGCTGGAGCATGAGCCTTGTCCAGCGCGGAAAGGTCAGCTGGATTCGGATCCGAGAGATCCTCGAAAGGGAATCCAGCCTGGAACGCAGAGAATCGAACATGGAGCCGCAGAACGAAGAAGGTGACCCTGCTGCGGAGTCCGGCATCCCGTGCGCAAATTTCCCCGATTCAACTCCGGCTTCAATTGAATTCCGGAATATCGGCTTGGGCATCAATGGCAGATCATTTCTCCACCATGTCGACCTAACGGTTCCGGCGGGAACCACGCTTGGCATCACCGGCCCGACCGGTAGCGGAAAAACCCTGCTGGTTTCGCTGGTGGCCCGCCTGATGGATCCGACCGAAGGGGCAATTCTGGTCGGAGGCGAGGATATCCGCAACATGCCGCTGGCCAGACTCCGCTGCATGATCGGTTTCGCCGCACAAGAACCCGTTCTCTTTTCCCGCACATTGGAACACAACATCGGCTTTGGCGTCGTTAAGCCCGACAAGGATCTCATCGGATGGGCGGCGGAGATCGCCCACCTGCGCAACGACGTTGAAAACTTCCCCGACCAATACCAAACCATGCTCGGCGAACGCGGCGTCACCCTTTCCGGCGGGCAGCGCCAGCGCACCGCCATCAGCCGCGCCATTGCCCGGCGCCCCGACATCCTGATTCTCGACGACGTTCTTTCGGCGGTCGATACGCAGACCGAAGCGGCGATCATGGGTAAACTCAAGCCCGTCATGGCCGAACGGACAACCCTGTTCGTCAGTCACCGGGTCTCCACCCTGCGCTATGCCGACGAAATCGTCGTCATCGAAAACGGCCGCATCTCCCAGCGCGGCACGCATAACGATCTGATTCAACAGCCCGGCTACTATTCCGAGCTCAACACCCTCCAGCAGCTCAAGGAACAACTGGAGGCCGGATCATGAAGCTGGCCAAGCGCCTTCTTGCCTATTCGCTGCCGTATTGGCGCTGGCTGATGCTCGCGCTGGTGATGATCGCCTTCACCGCGCTGGCCATCAACTATCTCCCGGTACTCATCCAGCGCATGACCGACCAATGTTTGATGAACACCACCGGCGTAGCCGACGAACGCCTCGACCTACTGATGAGGTTGAGCATCCTATACATAACGATCGCCGCCATCGGCCATGGAGTGCGCTATTTCCAAGGGCTGCTCACCGCATGGATCGGCCAGAAAATCATCTACGACCTGCGCCTGGAGGTTTTCCGAAAAGTACTGCGCATGCAACAAGCCTATTTCGACCGGACCGCCATCGGCACGCTGATGACGCGCGTTACCTCCGATATCGAACGGCTCCAGCATTTCGTAACCGAGGGCGTTGTCGGCACCATCGCCGATCTCTTCATGCTGCTGGGCATCATGGGCTACATGCTCTACATCAGCCCAAGCCTGTCGGTGGCCATTTTTATTCCCCTGCCGCTACTGTTCGCCTTCCTGCTTTTCATCAATGTCAAGTTGCGCAACGCCAACCGCGATATCCGCGACCGGCAGTCGCGCCTCAATGCGCTCCTGCAGGAAGACCTGACCGGCATGACCACCATCCAGCTCTTTAACCGAGAGGCCAGCGCCATGGCGGATTTCGAACGGCGCAACACCCTCCTGCGCTCGGCCTATTTTGAAGAAGTGCACTGGTTCAGTCTCTACTTCCCGACCATCGAGGGCGCCCAGACCTTCTCCATCCTGCTCATTCTCACGGTCGGCGGCTTGTTCATCCTGAATGGATCGACAGCCATCACTCTCGGAACCTTCATTGCCTTCCTCGCCTACATCCGCGACTTTTTCCGCCCGCTCGGATCACTGGCCGACAAGGCCGGTTCGTTCCAGGTCGCCATGGCCTCCATCGAGCGGGTCTTCAACCTGCTCGACACGCCCGAGGAGCTTGCCGATCCTTCCGCACCCGCCCTTGCGGACCGCATTGCAGGGACCATCGACTTCAACAACGTCTGGTTTGCCTACAACGATGAAAACTGGGTTGTCAGGAATCTCTCCTTCTCCGTCGAACCCGGCCAGATACTCGCTGTTGTCGGCGCAACCGGCGCGGGCAAGAGTACCATCATCAATTTGATTGGCCGCTTCTACGATGTGCAGCAAGGCTCCGTCTCCATCGACG
>JBDLHZ010000332.1:0-3103 GCA_039715135.1 Verrucomicrobiota bacterium | reverse complement strand
CTCCGCCGTAATCAGCGGCGTTGATTCCTCGCCGTGCGCAACCTTGAACAGGAACTCCGCCTTCACCTGCGCCGCCGGATCAACCCCTGGGTTCACGCGGTTGGCAATCAAATCAACCAACTCGTCCTCTTTCCCGTCCGGTGGATCTTTCAGCAGCCCGACCACTTCCGTTGTCTGTTCCCTACTCAGTGCAAGCGGTGGAATTCCGTCCTTTGCACGTTCCTCTACATGGGCGCAATACTCTTCAAAAAATTGGCTCATACGAACATCCTTTCGTTCCTTGGAAAAATGACGGGCAAAACTAATGCTTGCGCAGCAGGGTGTCAATGGCGATGCCAAAGCCAGACATTTCAATGGTTCCCGCAGATGGATCGCACCAAAAAGCCCGCCCCAGAATTCGGGACGGGCTGCTTCGGTCAACTATTCATAGAGCTAGTCTTCCGTGACTTCCAGATTGAGGAAGAGCCTTTCATCCCAAACCCAGGCTTCAAACCCAACGTTGGTACTCAAGTCCACAATAGTCGGAATTGTAACAGTGACCTCTTCGATTTCCGAATTGATGGCACTAGTTTCAGATTCACCCATGCCCATGGTGGAGTTCCAATCCCCGCCGGAGACCAAGTCGGTCTTGAACTGAACATCGTAGGTCAGGCCACGGGCACCAGCATCGTTCCGACGCCGATAGATGTAGTCCATATAGTTGGTTCCGCCAACATCCACCGGCCCGGAAAAGACCGGCAGGAAGCTCGCGGCATCGTCGACGAGAGGATTGCTGCCGAGGGCGTATTCAAGCAGGTTGTCCATGCCGTCCGGCTCGATGTCGGCCGTACGGTTGGTATCGGAGCCGGTGAGTCCCCAGTCCTCCACCCAATCCGCATAGGTGATTCCTTCGATCAGTTGAAGATAGAGGTCATCGAAGAGAATACTTGTCGTTTTGTCCGTATTGCCGGTATCCCCGACAATGGAAATCCTGCGCTCCGGACCATCGAAATAGTTGGTATACGCATCGGGAATGGGCGGATTTCCTGGAGTGTCGGTAGACGGCGTTACGCCATCGGTGATCTCGACACCGTCGACATAGATCTCAAAAGTGTTGGTTCCTCCCTCTCCGGCGGTCGAAACCAGCCTGTAGGTGTGCTCGGCCGCCTTGTCGAAGGGATTCAACTCCGGATAATGGTTCAAATAGATATGATCAATTTCCCGGGTTGCACCGGTTCCATAGCTGACGGCAAAAGACCAAACGAAGTTGGTTTCGGAAAACGAGAGTGAGAAACGGGAGGAAACACGCCCTTCAGGGTCACCTCCTGCATCAACGGTTCCATCCGTCATGTAGATGTCCATCCAATTGCCGCTCGTCCCCATATTGTTCTTCGCCTTGACTGAAAACTCAAAGTCCTCGCCCACGATATAGGGAGCAAAGTCGAAGTCCACATTCGCGAAAGCGGAGGGCCAGTAAACATTCAGCTTGTTGTTGGTAATGCTATGCAAGGTTGGATTTCCGCTGTAGGCGGAAAGAATCTTGCTGTTTACTTGCCGGCCATAGATATCCGCGTTCACATGATCTGCGTCATCGGCATCGAACGAGTCATAGAATAGGTAGGGAGCCGGTGCGGGGACATCCAGCGCAAACTCGGTCCAGCCATTGGTCGTGTAGGTAGCTACGACAGAGCTGCCGGCAATGCCGTGCGCATCGATCCACCCATCGGCGATCCAGTTGACGGCATTGGTAGTACCTGTGATGGTTTGGTCGCCATTGACGAACAACTTCGCATTTTCACTCATATGAATCTCGCCCGTACCGTCCTGGGCAGTACCCGTTGCATAGTCGTCAAACCCTTGGCCAAAGCCCAGCGAGCCGACATGCAGAACCGCATTTCCGCTCAGATTGACAATTCCGCTGCCGCCGGTATTTTCGGCAACGCTATTGAAGCCAACATGGAGAACGTCGGCCAGCATGTAGCCCCCCTGCATATCGAGAAAACCGACGGAATCTATGATATGTCCAAGCCGGGCAAATCCGCCAGCGGGAACGCGAAGCGACCCACCATCTAAAATGGTCAGCCCCGATGTTCCAGCAAAGCCCCAGCCGGGAGTAAACCATCCGATCTCACCAACGTCGGAACTGATTTTCGGCATTGAACCGTTTCCAGGATAAGGCGCCGTCCAGTTTTCATCGATAATCACATGGTCGGCGCTGCCCGGCAAATTAGTGGCACCGGCACCCAATTGCGCGTGATGGAAGTTGTTGGTGCCTGATTCACCCCAAGTGAATCCATCGCCACCAATCCTACCGCCCCACCAATAGAAATGATCCGCCTGCACGACACCTACCGCCATCAAGACGGCCAAAACCAATAGTTTTTTCATCATCTTTTTCATTTCCTCTTCTCCATGTGGTTTAGGGTTGACAAAACATTCCTATTGACACCGTTTACAGGAAACTACCACATTAACGGTTGCAGTCGAGCAGATTTTTTCATTTTTTGCAGAAATACCCGCTTTCCTGCGTTTTCAAGGGGTTTTGACCCTCTGGCAGTTGCGCATGCGCGTCAACTAAGGAAATTGGTATTCTTCGAAAACACGCAAAATCCGAAGGGAAGCGGACTTTAAGTGTATCGTTTTTCGCCGCTGTTGCCCGGTGTAGAGACCGCTTAACCCGAAGGGAAAGCAGTGTGTGCCGTGCGAACGGAATCCATGCACGCGAAGAACGTTTGAACCGCTCCTGATGTTCGCTATTTGCTCCGCAAATCATCAATCGCGTTGCTATACCAAAGCCCCCGGTACAAGCCCAAAATGGAATATCAGATGGTAGGTTTTCCGCAGCGGATTTACAACTCACAGAGCCGCACCAAAATCCTCATTGCGCCCGCAACAGTACTCGATGATCCCCGAAATGGAGTCGGCGGAGACGCCGCGCCAGAAGATCTGCCATTTCCCGCAGCAGTGATGGCCGTCGGCCTGCTTGTCGTACCACGAGTTGAAGGGGTTTGCGGCGTTGGAGCGCCAGAAGAGCGCATCGTGTTTCCCGCAAACCTCGCGCCACAGCTCCATTGCCACACCCTCGCCGCGCGCTTCCTGCCCGACGGCGAATTTGGAGAGGTAG
>JBDLHZ010000331.1:0-3104 GCA_039715135.1 Verrucomicrobiota bacterium | reverse complement strand
GCCACGTAGAACGGTGCTTCCAGCCCGTTATCCCTGAGCGGTATCCCGGACGACATGGGCAGGATGCCCATGCCACGGAAACAGGGTTGCTTCCCTTCTGATAATGGATAGAGTGTCTCCCATTCATTAGGGATGGAAACACGCGATGCGATCAACACCGGTTTCAAGTATTGGAGGGCAACGCTCTGTCGGAGCCTTTGCACCATTGCGGAAACACGGCTCCGCCGGAGCGTCGCCCTCCATTTTACATCTGCGTTTATCTGCGTTTATCTGTGGTTCTTGTGTAGCTCTTCTGCTGGCGGGGTGCTCGACCATTCCCGAGCGCGAGTTGGAGAATGCCTTCAAGTATGGGCGGCTGAAGCGGAACGATCTAACGGTTGCCTCTCCGATCGAGTCGGAGTTCCACGACTATGCCGACAAGGCATGGGTAGCCAGGGAGGGCGGCGGGACCGCCGAATATGTGAGCATCCTGGAGCTGGGCGACGACGCGCTGCTCGCGCGCATCCACCTCATTCGCTCGGCGCGCAAGTCCATCGATATCCAGACCTTTATCTGGAAGGATGATCCCACCAGCCGGTTTGTGTTGGATGAATTGGTGAAGGCCGCCGAGCGCGGCGTGCTGGTGCGCGTGTTGATCGATGCGCTTTTCATGCCGGCCGGTCCGCCGGAGCTGGCGCGAATGGCGCGCGCGCACCGCAATCTGGAAATCTGCCTCTACAAGCCGCTTTCGGAATATGTCGAGCAGGGGCGCTTCGGCTTTTGGGACAACCTCTTTTTCAAGACGCGCCGCATGAACCGCCGCATGCACAACAAGCTGCTGCTGGTCGATGGCCGCATCGGCATTGCGGGCGGGCGCAACTATGAAGGCAAGTACTATGATCGCGACACCGCCTTTCTGTTCCGCGACCGCGACGTGGTCGTTGCCGGGCCGGCGGTGATGGATATGCAGGAGTCGTTCGAGCTTTTCTGGCAGGACAAGAACGCCGTGTTCCTGACCCAGCTCGTCGATGTGCAGGAGGCGTTCAATAAACTCGCCGATGGCGGGGAACCATTTTCCGATCCGAAGGACTATTCGATGTTCGAGGAGATCGATAGATTGGCCAACGAACAAGCGCTCTCCACGGTTCGGGAGGGCTTGAAGATCCATGAGGCGGACAAGGTTCGGTTTATCTACGACACGCCACGCAAGTTTAAAGGCCGCAGGGAGCGCATGGCCTTCAACGAGTGGTTCGAAGCCATTCTCTCCAAGGGGGAAAAGCGGTTGGTCTACCAGACGCCCTACCTGATCTACAACCGCGACATCCGGCGGAGGTTCAAGACGTTGAGGAAGAAGCATCCCGACTTTCGGATCATTGCATCGAGCAACAGCCTTGCGGCGGCCGACCATCTGCATGTCTATGCCTTGTCGTTCAAGCACCGGAAGGAACTCTACAAAAAGACGGGCATCGATATCTACGAAGCAAAACCGTATCCGGTCGACCAAACAAACTATGTCCATGGCCTCGGTGCCTTGGTGGATCGCGCCATCGAACAGTCCGGCCTTGATAGGGGCGATATTGCCGAGATAGAACGTGCAGGCCCGCGCCTGTGCATCCACGCCAAGTCGTTCGTGGTGGATCGAAAGGTGGCGATGATCGGTTCGCACAACTTTGATCCGCGCTCCGCCAAGCTCAATACCGAGTGCGGGGTGTTCATCGACGACGAGGAGGTGGCGGGTGTGCTGGAGGAACGCATTCTCAATGCCTGCAAACCGCGGAATGCCTGGACCGTCAGCAAGGGGCCGCACACGCCGGTCATCTCCTATTTCAGTGGATTCATCGGAGCCATTTCCACCGCGTTGCCGGTGTTCGATGTCTGGCCCTACCGCTACACCACCAACTATGAACTCAAGGAGGGGTGCGCACCGCTGCTGCCCCGCGCCCCGGGGTTCCATGAAAACTACACCGATGTCGGCTATTTCCCCGAAGTCCCCGATTCGGGCACGGTGATCAATACACGTTTAATGAAGGCTTTCGGTGGCTGGTCGCGCCCGTTTATGTAGCCTGCCAGCCTACGCCGAAGGCTGCTTTTTTGGAGTGCGGCGGCAACCGAAGGGCGACACCGCTTTCTCCGGCATGGGAAATACGTCGGAAACATCAAAAATGCATTTATTCGACTGCCACAACCACATCCAGGACGAACGCCTGTTTCCCATGCTCGAAACGGTGATGGAACGCGCCCATGCCGCAGGGGTCGCCAAGATGGCTGTCAAGGGCTGTTGCGAAGCCGATTGGACTAAAGTTGCTGAAATTATCAACAAGTATCCAGATGCATATATGGCGTTTGGACTGCATCCATGGTTTATTGGCGGGCGTTCTGGTCAATGCTTTCAGACTCTGGAAGAGTTGCTGACAACTTATCCACAGGCCTCTGTGGGCGAAATCGGCATCGATCACGCCATCGAAAACCGCAACGACGCGGAGCAGGAGCGGGTCTTTTTGACACAGCTTGAGATGGCCCGCAAATTCGACCGCCCCGTCACCATCCATTGCCGCCGTGCGTGGGGGCGACTGATCGAACTGCTCGATCAATTCGGCGAATTGCCGCGCGGCATGCTCATTCATTGCTTTGGTGGATCGGCGGAAGTGGCAACCGAGTTAGTCAAGCGCGGGGCATGCATTTCCTTCTCCGGCTCCATCACTCGTCCCGGCAATAATAAGGCCGGCCCGGCCATACAAGCCGTTCCCGACGACCGCATCTTCATCGAGACCGATGCCCCCGACATTCTGCCTCATGGGCTGGAAGCCCATGCCACGAAACGTAGAACGGGCTTCCAGCCCGTTGTCTCTGAGCGGAACCATGGGCAGGATGCCCATGCCACGAAATGTAGAACGGGCATCCTGCCCGTTGATGGAAGCAAGCCACTGAACGAACCCGCCAATCTCCGCCTTGTCCTCGACAAGGCCGCCGAGCTGCGCGGCATTTCCGGGGAATCCCTCGCGCAGCTCACGTTTGCAAACGCCGAGCGGTTTTTCAACTGGGCAGATCATGGGCAAGATGCCCATGCCACGCGTAGAACGGGCTTCCAGCCCGTTGGGGATCATGGGCGGGACGCCCATGCCACG
>JBDLHZ010000330.1:0-3115 GCA_039715135.1 Verrucomicrobiota bacterium | reverse complement strand
CGTTGTCGAGCGTGATCAGTTCGCGCCATGTCGTGGAATGCAACCCCTCGCCGTCCTTGTCGCGAACGGGGAGTGTGAAGAGATAATCCTCCTCGCCAAGCAGGTTGTTTAGCAATGAGGTCTTTCCCACCCCGGAAGTTCCGATAACGCAATAGGTGCGGCCCGGCTCGAAAAGAGCCATGACTTCTTCCAGCCCTTCCTTGTTCACGTTGCTGAAGGCATGGAGGCAGACATCGGGCATTCGCTCCTCCACTTCGGCAATCTTGACCGCAAGTTGCCCTGGCGGCAATAGATCCGACTTGCTCAGCAGGACAACCGGCTCGATTCCGCTTTCATTGACCATGACGAGGTAGCGTTCCAGCCGCTTGAGATTATAGTCCGGGCCAAGGGTCTGCATGATGAAGGCGGTGTCGATGTTGGTGGCGATGAGCTGGTAGCGGGTGGTTCGTCCGGCGGTCTTGCGCTTTAGCTCCGATTGCCGTTTGAGCACGGATTGGATGGTGCCGAAATCCTCGTGGTCAAAGTTTTTGACAAGTACCCAATCGCCGACGGTGGGGTAGTCGAGCTTGGACTTGGCGCGGTGGCGCAGGCGGCCGGTCGTTTTGGCTGGATGGGTTGCTTCGCCGTCGGAGACTTCGCACTCGCCCTTGTGCACCGCCGTCACGCGGGCAACCGTTAAGCCATCCGCATGGTCTGGATCGAGCTGGTCGCGGAACCATGGACTGAATCCGAACTCCTCGAGCGTCATTGCATCTTCCCGTTTCCAAGCATTGGGAACTTGTACCATGAAACGGGAAAATCACAAACCCAGACTAACGGAAAGCGCCGGGTGGGCCGGACTAGCTTGCGAGCGCCCGGGGCAGGATCTCAACAATGACATCGTCGCCGTAATACGCCTTGGCCTCTTCTTCCAGCTGTGCCCGGACCTCTTCCTTCGTCTTGCCTCTTGAGGGAAGAAGCCCCGGCAGGCTTCCCAGGAACCCGTTGGAATTATTCCTGCGGATGTACCCCTCGGAAAGCTGCATTCCGTGAAGCGGGTGTACGACGATTTCCTCCTCTATGTAGTCGTTCATCATAGCGGTCTCCCTCTAACGGTTGTATATGCCCAATGCCCTGTTTGTGCAATGGATTTCTGCATCTATTTCCCCCTTTTTTCAAAATCCGCCTAAATCCCCCTAAAACAGTGGGTTTAAAGGCTTTAGATCCCTTGTTATAGAAGGCATTTTCACCATTCTCGACCTGCAAATCCATGCGTCGATCCCGTATTGGCATTTCTCTTCGCCGCCACCTCCTTCCCTGAAAACCGTGGGATTGAGGTAGCCAGAACCCCCTCCGTTTGATAGGTTCAGAGCGCAAGGCGGGGAGGGTGGATGAAAGACGATTCAACCAACTTGACGATCAACCGCATAGCCTTCGTGGGCAACCATCTGCCCCGGCAGTGCGGCATTGCCACCTTCACGACCGATTTGTGCGAGGCGGTCGCGGCCACCTGCGGCAATACCGCCTGCATGGCTCTGCCGGTCAACGACACCGAAGCCGGCTATACCTATCCGCCCCGCGTGCGGTTCGAGCTGGCGGAAAAGGACATTGAATCGTATCGTCGCGCCGCCGATTTCCTGAACATCAACGGCGTGGACGTGGTGTGCCTGCAACATGAGTACGGCATCTACGGGGGGCCGTCGGGTAGCCATATCCTGGCGCTCCTGCGGGAATTGCGCATGCCGGTCGTCACAACCTTGCACACGATCCTGCAGCACCCGAAGCCCGACCAGCGGCGCGTGCTTGAAGAGGTGGCCGCCTGGTCGGACCGGCTGGTGGTGATGAGCCGGCGCGGTGCGGAATTTCTGGAAACCATCTACAACGTGCCATCGGAAAAGATCGACCTGATCCCCCACGGGGTGCCGGATATCCCGTTTGTCGACCCCAACTTCCACAAAGACCTGTTTGGCGTGGAGGGAAAAATGGTGCTGCTCAGCTTTGGCCTGCTTTCCGCCAACAAAGGCATCGAGACGGTGATCTCCGCACTGCCGGCGATCGTCGAGCGCCACCCCGATGTGGTGTACATGGTTGTCGGCGCTACCCATCCGCAGGTGCTGCTCCACGATGGCGAGTCGTACCGGCTTTCGCTGCAGCGGCTCGCCCAGAAGCTGGGCGTGGCGGGCAATGTGATCTTCCACAACAGCTTTGTCACGCTGGAGCAGTTGATTGAATTCATCAGCGCGACGGATATCTATATTACGCCCTACCTCAACGCGGCGCAGATTGCATCCGGTACGCTGGCCTACACCGTCGGGGCGGGTAAGGCCATTGTTTCGACGCCCTACTGGTATGCCGAGGAAATTTTGGCCGAGGGCCGCGGCGCGCTGTTTGCCTTCAACGATCCCGACGCGCTGGCCGAACAGGTGCTCGACTTGCTGGACCATGAATCCAAGCGCCACGCCATGCGCAAGCGCGCCTATCTGTTCGGCAGGGAAATGATCTGGCCGAAGGTCGCCCAGCGGTATATGGAATGCTTTGAACGTGCGCGCACCCAGCGCCGCCACACCATCCCGTCCGGCTTTGCGGTTAAGCCGCTCGACCAGCGCCCCGCCGACCTGCCCCCGCTCAAGCTCAACCACCTGCGCCGCATGACGGACGGCACCGGCATGATCCAGCACGCCACCTTCATTGTGCCCAACTACCGCGAGGGCTACAGCATCGACGACAATGCCCGGGCGCTGATTGCCGGCGTACTCGCGGCGGAGCTGGAATCGGGCAATGGCCAATCACTGGATCTCGCCTCCCGCTACCTCGCCTTTGTCGCCTATGCCTTCAATCCGGAAACCGGCCGTTTCCGGAACTTCATGGACTACCAGCGCAACTGGCTGGAGGAGAGCGGATCGGACGACAGCCACGGCCGCGCCCTGTGGGCCTTGGGAACCGTGCTCGGGCGTTCCGCGATCCCCTCCCTGCGCGGCATCGCCAGCGGGCTTTTCGAGAAGGCGCTGCCCGCCGTTCCCCGCATCACCAGCCCGCGCGCATGGGCCTTTGCCCTGCTCGGCATCCACGAATACCTGCGGCGCTTCGAAGGCGACCGGCTGGTGAACCGCATCCGCGACCAACTCGCGGAGCGCCT
>JBDLHZ010000329.1:0-3129 GCA_039715135.1 Verrucomicrobiota bacterium | reverse complement strand
GTGAAGGGGTTCAGGAAGCCGTGGAAAGCGTCAATACAGCCATCGAAAACTCCGGCGGCAAGCTGGAGAAAGCCTTCGACGGACTGAACGGAAACATCGACAAGGCCGGCGACAACGTCCACAAAGCCGTGGAAAGCGTCAATACAGCCATCGAAAACTCCGGCGGCAAGCTGGAGAAAGCCTTCGGCGGACTGAACGGAAACATCGGCAAGGCCGGCGACAATGTCCACAAAGCCGTGGAAAGCGTCAACACAGCCATCGGAAAATCCGGCGGTAAGCTGGAGAAGGCCTTCGACGGACTGAACGGAAACATCGGCAAGGCTGGCGACAACGTCCACAAAGCCGTGGAAAGCGTCAACACAGCCATCGGAAAATCCGGTGGTGAACTGGAGAAAGCCTTTGGTGGATTGAATAAAAACATCGGCAAATCAGGTGGTGAGCTGGAGAAAACCGTTGGCAAATTGAATAAAAACATCGGTAAAGCTGGTGAAGGAGTCCAAAAAACCATGGAAGCCGTTAATACCACCATCGGCCAATCCAATAAAACGTTGCAGAAGTCTTTCGGCGGACTGAATAAAAACATCGAAAAGTCAGGGACAGGCATAACCAAATCCTTCGATGGATTCAATGAATCTGTTCAGCAGGCCGAGGGAGTTGTTGCCGAATCGCTTACCGACCTATCACTCGCCATCAACGACTCCAGCAATGAAGTCAACGAAGCCGTCGGAAAGTTGCACGCCGCCATCGCCCAGGCGGCCGGGGAAATGGAGATCCTCGCAAAGGCCAAGCTCGATACGGAAGCCAATGAAATTGCCGGGAAGCTTTCTCTGGCCGCCTCTTCAATCCAAGAGTTCATTGAGAAAAAATCTGGTGACTGCCGGAAGGTGGCATAATGAACGAAGCAGTTCATCATGAAGGCCCTTCCGGTGCCGAGGGCATCTACGAGTCCTTCTCAGACATGGTGCTCTGCACGGTGATTGTGTTGATTACTTTGGTGGTGGTTCTCGCACTGAACGTAGCGGAACAGCTTAATATCTACATTGAGCCGAACCATTTCGGCGGCGGCGCAAGCCGCCCCTGGCTCTATCTTCAGGCACAGAATGCGGATTTTTCCAAAACCACCGCCGAAAAACTTGCTCTTGAGCGTGTGGTGTTCGGCGATAGCGACTTCGTTATTGTCAATCTCTTCAGCCCCTCCTCCGCCCTTGCAGCAACCACCGTCGAGGAAGGCCGGACCGTGGCGGCAAAGGAAGGTCAATCCTTCCATGGGCAAAGCGACCTGACCGCCTACCACTTCCTGCAACTGGCTGTCGGCATCGACCCGGGCTCCTTCCCTGTCGCGGGGAACCAGACGGCACTCATGCTGCCAAAGTTTTCACACAAGCAAATCATGCTTGAGCCGGACATCCCCAACGGCTACTCCGCCGAACCGGAAAATGAACTGGCCCTTAAGACCATGGCGCTCGCATGGCCGGTCTACGCCAATACGCTTTATCCACGACGTGCCCAACGCGACTATTCCAACGCCCGCACCAAGATCTATTTTGAAATACTCGAATCCCCGGACAACGTACACCGCATCATGATCGGACATAGCGTATTCACGCTACCGCAGGATGTTGAAAACGGAAGGCTCGGCTGGCTATCCGGATTCTCATCCGGACTGACGGAGATAGTCTACCTTGGGAAAGCATGGAGCGATCCCGACACCGAATCCAACAAACGCATCGCATTCTTCGAACAGAACGGATTCACGGAGGCTGCAACCGACTACCGTGCGTTCAGTTATCCGGCAGGACTTACCCCTTCGCAGGAAACATTGCTACAAAAAGCCGCAATAGCCCTGACAGATATTCCCGAGAAGCGAATGGAGGAGTATGTCCGCTTTGCTGCCGCGCAAAAAGCCATCTCGAGCGCCATTGTAAACGGCGGAAATGCCCAGAAATACCTACCGCCCCTGCTTGCCCACCGTGATGCATGGAATGCCTACACCGCACAGTGCATCGAAAATGAAATCAATAGCACTCCGCCGGAATGGATCATAACCGAACTGCTCGAACCGCTCGGGTTCGACCAAGCCGTTGTGCGCGGAATACGCAAAGATACCTAACCGGTTGCGAGCCTCAATGCCCCTGGGGGCAAGAAACGCGCAAGGTCACAATGCCTGTCGGCTTCTCCATAGCGGGTATTTCAAGAAAAGAGTGATATCCCCCTGTCCAATCTTTACAAAGACACTCCTCCATGCCATCGTGCGCGCCAATTTTATCTGCTGAAGATAGAGAGGATGTCTATGGGCCGTTTGACAAAACTTGGAAGTATAATGGTGGCCGTATTGCTTTGCGGCGGCTTCCTGCATGCGCAGGAAATCGAGCGTTCGGTCGTGAAGATCGTAAACCAGCAAAATGTGTTCAACTGGTATGCCCCGTGGAATTCGGGTTCGACGGGAAGGGGATCCGGAAGCGGATTTGTTATTTCAAAGAACCGGATCATGACCAATGCCCACGTGGCTGGAAACAGCGCAATGCTATTGGTCTTTTTCCACAATGACCCGACCCCCTATCCGGCCAAAGTGACCGCAATCGGCCACGACTGCGATCTGGCTCTTCTGGAATTGCTGGATCCAAAGCGCCTCGAGGGAGTTCCCCCACTGGAGTTCGACGGGTTGCCCGAGATTCGTTCGCAGGTTTTCACCTGCGGTTATCCGATGGGCGGGAAGCGGCTATCCATCACGGCCGGTGTGGTCTCCCGGATCGAAATGCAGCAGTATGTGCACTCTGGGGTGGATCGGCATTTGCTGATTCAAACGGATGCCGCCATCAACCCCGGCAATAGCGGTGGCCCGGTGATCCAGGACAGTCGTGTGGTCGGAGTGGCTTTCCAAGCAAACCGAAGGTTGGAAAATATGGGATCAGTCATCCCGACCAAGGTGATCGAGCATTTTCTCACGGACCTTGCCGATGGCACCTACGACGGCTTCCCTCATCTGGGAATCGTTTCCGCAAATCTTGAAAACCCGGCCGCACGGGACTATGCGGGAATGTCGGAGGGCGAAACCGGCATCCGGATAGACCGTTTAATACGCGGGTGCAGCACCGAATCAATATTGAAGCCCGGCGACATTGTAACCCA
>JBDLHZ010000328.1:0-3146 GCA_039715135.1 Verrucomicrobiota bacterium | reverse complement strand
GTGCGCTGACGCCCTCAGCGCTTTCAAAAGCGGAGACATTGTCTCCGCACTCCAAAGCACCGCTTCGCAGTGTATATTTAATCCGGAACATCCTGTTATCCGGTCAAAAAAATCTAGCTATAGGAACAGAAAAATGAAACCAGCCCTCGTGATCATGGCCGCAGGAATTGGAAGCCGCTACGGCGGGTTGAAGCAGATCGACCCCGTCGGGCCGTCCGGAGAAATCGTGCTCGACTATTCGATATACGACGCCATCCGCGCCGGTTTCGGCAAGGTGGTCTTCATCATTCGCCCCGACATCGAGGCCGACTTCAAGGAAGCGATCGGCAACAAGCTCGAAGGGAAGATCGATGTCGAATATGTTTTCCAGACGCTCGGCAACATTCCCGACCGCTTTTCCGTTCCAGAAGGCCGCACCAAGCCATGGGGCACGGGGCAGGCCGTCCTGACCGCCGCCCCGGCGGTGAACGAACCTTTTGCCGTAATCAACGCCGACGATTTCTATGGCCGCGAAACCTTCGAGGTGCTCGCCGGGCATTTGTCGGCAGTGAACCCGGAAGATACCGGCTTTTGCATGGTCGGCTTCTACATCAAGAACACCCTTTCGCCCCATGGCAGCGTGGCGCGCGGCTTTTGCGATGCGAAAGACGGAAAGCTCGAAACCGTGGTTGAACGCTTCGAGATCGAGCGCAAGGAGGACGGGTTGATCCGGTATGTCGTGGATGGCGAACCCAGGGAGATGCACGACGACGATCTGGTTTCCATGAATGCCTGGGGCTTCACTCCGCAGTTGTTTGGATTTCTTGAAAACGGCTTCGTTGAATTCCTCGCCCGTGCCGGAACCGAACTGAAGAGCGAATACCTGCTTCCCGAGCTGATTGATGGAATGATCAAGAACGGCGAGGCCGCTGTCGATGTCCTGCCCACCAACGAAAAATGGATGGGTGTCACCTATCCCGAAGACAAGCCGCAGGTCATGGCCGGTATCCGCAAGCAGGTAGACGAGGGGTGCTACCCTGAAAACCTCTGGAGCTGAGATGCAAAAGAAAGCATTACAGGAAATCATCAAGGATTTCAGCCATGCGCTCGAGCAGGGGCACGGTGCCGTGTATCGCCGGAACTTTGATTCTTCGGTCTATGAGTATCTGGGTGGATACATCAAGGAGATCGCCGGCTATAGCGCCGAGGAGCTTACGCCGGATCTATGGGATAGCCTTATCCTGAGGACGGAACATGAAGATGGGCTGGAGGATCTCTCGTTGGAGGAGGCCAACCGGCGTGTTCGCTCCGGCGAGGCTGACCACTGGAAGGCGGATGTGCAAATCCGAACCCGTTCTGGAGAAACGCGCTGGGTAAGCGACATGTCAACCGTATTGCGCAACAAGTCTGGTGACTGCTTCGGGTGTCTGGGTGTTTTGCTGGATATAACCGCACGAAAAGAGGCGGAACAGCAGCTGGTGGAATTGACGGAAAAACTACGTCAGAGAAATCGGGAGATGGATGCCGAACTCACCATGGCCCGCGAAGTACAGCAGGCTCTTGTTTCCGACCAGCCCAAACGGTTTCCACAGGATGCCTTAAGCGGGCAGATTTATCTGGATTTCCACCACCGCTATATCCCGGCCGAGATGCTGGCTGGCGACTTTTTCAATATCCTGCCACTGTCGGAACACGAGATAGGCGTGTTTATCTGCGATGTGGTCGGGCATGGCGTGCGCGCCGCGCTGTTAACTACGTTTCTCCGCGGAGTGATGGAGGAGCTTCGTCCGTACGCCAACGATCCCGGTGCATATTTGAGCAAGATCAACCACGGCTTGCGGGCGGTTTTTGGCCACGGCGATACATTCTTGTTTGCCACGGCGTTTTATCTGATAATTGATATAACCGATGGTCGTACGCGTTATGCCAACGCCGGTCATCCCCATCCGTTATGCCTCCAGCCTCGGAAGGGGGAGGTCGTGCGGCTGAGTCGGCAGGAACAGGATTGCGAGCCCGCACTGGGGATTATTGAGGATTTTGCATATTCCACGTCTGAGCATGCGCTGGCCAAGATGGAGTCACTGCTGCTGTACACCGATGGCTTGTTCGAGGCCTGCAACAAAAGCGGCGAGATGTACGGGGAAGAGCGGGTGATTGATTTTGTCCGACGACAACTTCATCTTGCGCCAGAAAAATGTTTGGACGATCTTGTTTCGGACATTCATCGCTTTACCGGCACAGATGCCTTCGAAGACGATGTTTGCCTGTTGGCCGTGGTATCGGTTGATTAGAGCAAATTAAGATCGGGATTGATGCGTGGTGCAGACATCTCTGCCTACGACCAAGATAAACTATCGGTGTTTCAACGCCCGGCGCGGTAGGCGCGCGGCGTTTGCCCGGTTTCCCTCTTGACGATCCGGCTGAAGGACTGGGGCGAACCGAATCCGGCCTCTTCCGCAATTTCGGCGATGGGTAGGCTGGTGGTTCGCAGCAGGCCCATGGCGCGGTTGAGCCGGTAGTTCTGGATGTAGCTACCCAGCGGAATGCCGGCGGCTTCCTTGAAGAGGGTGCGCAACCGCGATTCCGACAGAGCCAGCTTTTTCGCCAAGTCGGCAACCACCACGGTTCTTCCCCTCCATTCGGACATGCATCGGTTGATGGTTCGCAGCAGGTTGTCGCGGGGTTCCGGCGGGAGGTTTGCGTTCGAGGTCTGTTCTTCTTGTTTCAGCGTTAGCAACAGCCTGACGAGGGCGGCTTGCAGTTGTTCATTTTGTAGCTCGCCTTTCGCCGATGGATTGGTGCATCGCTGCCACTCCTCCAGCAAGGCGTCCCGTGTGCGCAGGGTATTCTGTCCGGCATCCAGCATCCGGTTCCGCAACGGTTCAAGGAAGGTTCCGGCCTTGAGTTCAAACGTGCAGAATAGCCAATGCAGTTTCGACGAAGCCAACGGGCTGAAGTGGTGGAATTGGTAGGGCAGGATCAGCAATGTCTGGCCGGGATCGAATGCCAGCACACGGTTGTCAACGTGTACATGTCCCTTGGTTTCCAGATTGAATACCAGTACGAAGCGGTGATGCGACCGGTTCTGCAAAGCCTCCTGCTGGAGCTTTTCCTTGGTGGTGCGCATGAAAAGCAGAATATCCGTTGGTGTTGGCAACGGGTTTTGG
>JBDLHZ010000327.1:0-3159 GCA_039715135.1 Verrucomicrobiota bacterium | reverse complement strand
TGGAACAAGCTGGAAAAGGCGGTTGAGGGCACGAAGGGGATCATTCCCGTGGCTGTGCAGCACGCCGACACAAAAGAGGTCATCCTCGTGGCCTACATCAACCAGATTGCTTTCGAGGAATCCCTCAAGCGCAAGATGCTTGTGCTGTGGAGCAGCTCGCGCCAGGAACTTTGGATTAAAGGCCTGACCTCCGGCGAAACCTTCGAACTGCTGGAGGCCTATGTAAACTGCGAGCAAAACTCGCTGTTGTTCGTTGTGCGCCCGAACCGCGGCGGCATCTGCCACACCAAGAACAAGAAGGGCGAGCCGCGCAACTGCTACTACCGCAAGATCAACCTCGAAAACCCGACCCGGCTCGAAAACACCGACGCGTAGGGGCAACCTTCATGGTTGCCCATTGGGTGCCCACCGGAGAAAACCATGAAAATCAAGATCAACGACCTGATGCAGCAAAGCGGCGTGAAGTTCGGTACGAGCGGCGCGCGCGGGCTGGCGGTGGAGATGACCGATTCGGTTTGCTATGCCTATACAAAAGGGTTCCTCCAGTATCTGGAAGAAAGCGGCGAGTTGAAGAAAAACGGCAAGTCGGTGATGATTGCCGGCGATCTACGCCCGAGTACCGGTCGCATTATGGGAGCGGTGGCGAAGGCCGCTTCGGACATGGGATACAAACCGGTCAACTGCGGATTTATTCCTTCTCCGGCGGTGGCTCTCCACGGCATCGGAAACACCTGTCCGGCCATCATGGTGACGGGCAGCCATATTCCCGCCGACCGCAATGGCATCAAGTTTAACAAGTGCTCCGGCGAAATCCTGAAATATGACGAGGAGCAGATTCGCGAGCAGGTGGTCGAGGTTGATGAGTCCATTTTCAGAGAGGAAGGCTTCGACCTTCCGGAAGATAACATCGATGCACGCATCGACTATGTAAACCGCTATCTGCGTACCTTCCCGTCCGACTGCCTTGCCGGCAAGAAGATAGGCATCTACCAGCATTCCGCAGTTGGTCGCGACATGCTCATCGAAATCTTTTCCGGACTGGGCGCGAATGTTACGCCGCTCGGCTTTTCAAAGGAATTTGTTCCGGTCGATACCGAAGCGATCCGTGAAGAGGATGTGAAGCTGGCGCGCGAGTGGTCGGAAGAAAACGGGTTCGATGCAATTCTTTCCACCGACGGCGATAGCGACCGCCCGCTCATCAGCGATGAAAACGGCGAATGGCTGCGCGGCGACGTGGCCTGTATTTTGGCGGCCAAGTACCTTGGCGCGGACTCGGCCAGTACGCCGGTCAGTTGCAACACGGCGCTGGAGAAAACGGGATGGTTCCCCGATGTGCGCCGCACGAAGATCGGCTCGCCGTTTGTCGTGGCGTCGATGATCGAGGCTTCCTTCGCTGGATGCAAGGGCGTGATCGGCTACGAGGCCAACGGCGGCTTCCTGACCAATTCTGATTTTCCGATTGGCGGAAAATCCCTTCGCGCCCTGCCGACGCGCGATGCCGTCCTGCCGGTGCTGGCAATCATTCTGCTCGCTATCAAGGAGCGCAAACCGATTTCGGCGCTACTGGCCGACCTGCCGCAGCGCTTTACCGCCAGCGACCGCATCCAGGATTTTCCGACCGAGGAGAGCGCGAAGATCCTTGAACAGTTTGAGGAGGTTTCCGCCATCGAAGAGGCATTTGCCGAAGTTTTCGGAAAGGTAGAATCCATCGACCGCACCGACGGCTTGCGCGTTACCTTCGAGTCGCAGGAAATCCTGCACATGCGCCCCTCCGGCAACGCGCCCGAATTCCGCTGCTACAACGAGGCTGACTCCGAAGAGCGCGTTCAGGAAATGCAGAAGATTACGATGGAGATACTGTTGTGCATGAAAAGTGGATCGTGACGCATGATGCATGAGTCGTGTTTCTTAGAGTGAGAGGAGTTCGGAATGCCGGAAATATGCAGGTTTTTGGGGATCAGGATTTGCATGTATTTTAAGGAGCATAACCCTCCGCATTTTCACGTTGAATATAACGAACATAAAGCCGCTGTTAATATCGAGACATTTGGTGTGCTGGAAGGTAGGTTGCCTCCAAAGGTCTTGGGTTTGGTGGTGGAGTGGGCCGAAGATCATCAGGAAGAGCTCTCTTCAAACTGGACTAGCCTTCAGGAAACTGGTGAATTCAAGAAAATCGAGCCCTTGGTTTAGGAGGCGTCATGTTATCTGTAGTAGATGCTCATTATGTTGATGGATATAAGATTGATCTGACCTTCAATGATAACAGGGAAGGCTGTGTCGACCTGAAGGAATTCATTGAAACCACAAAAATTACACCCTTCAAGCGTTTGAGGGATATCAGTGCTTTCATGGCATTCACTGTGGATTATACAGTCATATGGGATAAGGATTTGGATCTTGCGCCGGAGTACTTGTACTACGAAGCATTCAAGGATGATCCGGACTTGCTTCCATTGTTTAAAAAATGGGGATATGTTTCGGGGTGCGAGGAAAGCGATGCTTCCATGATGAAGGTTGCAGAGAAGCAGGCCGAATACAAAACCCGGAACAACCCGTAATGCGTAACGAGTAATCTGTAAAATTACGCATTACGAATTACTCGTTACGTATTTATGGTTGCGCACAGAGCCGTAAAGGCTACCATCCAATATTTCAATTCACGCTCTGGCAGTGATGCGTGAGGAAAGCTCTGGAGTGCGGCGGGAAGCGAAGTGCCACGCCGCTTTTTCGTGCGAAAAGTAGCCGGTGCGGCAGGAAAGCGGTGTCGCCCGGTGGTTGCCACCGCACTCCAGAATTTCGTTTTTGATTGCGAACTCAAGCGTAATAGCTACCATCCACGTTTAACTACCGAAAGAAAGCCCCATGGCCGTTGTACCCGACAGGAAAACATTTCTAGAAAAGGCGAAGCAGGGGAACCTGGTTCCGGTGTGGAAGGAAGTCCTTGCCGACCAGGAAACGCCCGTTTCGGCCTACGAGCGCGTGCGCACCTATCTGCGCGAACGCGACCATGCTTCGCACACCTATCTGCTGGAAAGTGTCGAGGGCGGCGAAAACATTGGTCGCTACTCGTTTATCGGCGGCACCCCGCGTACCATCATCCGTGCCTATGGCCGCCGCGTCGAAATCGCCACAATTGGCGATGCACCGCAGGTCATCGAA
>JBDLHZ010000326.1:0-3168 GCA_039715135.1 Verrucomicrobiota bacterium | reverse complement strand
GTCAAGCAGTCGTTGAGAAACGCCATGCCGGTCTGTCCGTCGCCCACATCCACGAAATTGTTGTGGGGCAGCGTGGCCATGTCGGGCCACTCGCTTCCCGGTATCGGCCCCAAAGGACGAACCGGACGGCTGTCGACCGTGAAGTGCCCGCCGGCATCGGCATGGGTCGCCCCGGCCAGATCGGTGGGGAACAGAACCCGCAGACAATGATCCTGATGACGGTTTTCAAACTCGACATTGACCTCCACCTGGTCGTCGCCCGCGCGAAGGGTGACTGCGGTGCGGATGACCAGATCGGTTTCGTTGTCCGCCCTGCGCTGCTGCGGGGCGATGCAGCGGTCGGGCAACGGTAGCTTGATTTCACTGACCAGCGTGGCCTGCAGGGGACCGGATTCCTCCGCCCATATCTTGGCGGAACAGCCCAGCGAATTGCAGACGCGGTCGAACATTGGCCGCTTGTTGGCCCAATAGTCGCCCGTCTCGCCCCGGTCTTCGTAGTAGTTGAGGCCGGGGAAGGTTTTTCCTAGTTTCCTGTCCGTCAGATCGAACGTTCCGTTGGCATTCATGGTGATCCGGATGTTGCCGTTGTCCATGACACGGGGGGACTTCAGGATGCTGCCGGTTCTGGAGCGGGAATCCGTCCACGCCGCCGAACCGATCCGGTCGTGCTCAATCTCGCCTGCCCGGAAAACCTTGTAGCCCCCTGCCGGTATTTCGCCGGAATCGAAGAAGAGCCGGTGGCGGTGGCAATAGTACGGGAAGGCCCTGCTGTGCAGCTCGGCCACGGGATAGGCCTCTTCCTCGAACCCTTCCCACTGCGTATCGACCGGGCGGTTCTGCGCATCGTAGACCATCAATCCGTCGGACGGAGGAATCAGGTAGCTGTACGAATCCGGCTTGGGCATGTTCACCCATGCCTCGACGACCTTTCGGCAGGGATACGGCAATGGATTGAAGACCGCCAGCAGCACATCCTTGTCGTCGAAGCCGTCCATGTCGATATCCTGAACCAGATCCTGCATGGCCTGGTTGGAAATGGTGCGGGAAATATCAATCACCTGGTTCAGCCGGTATTGGGTATCGTCGGCGGTCTTGTCCTGGGTAACGCCGTTGATGGAGTCGTGCGAATGGGCCTGCATCAGGTATTCCCATCCCTTTTTGATAAAGTGATGCGGAAAGGGGTTGCCCTGCATGGCGGCCAGCACCGCCAGCGGCTCCGCAAGGCGGATGAGCATGTTCTGGGCTTTTTTGTTGAGGCTTTTCAGATGGAGCCGGGTCGACAAGGCATTGCCCGTCACGGCGACGGCGGGGCCGTCGCGCAGTTCCCCCTCCACGGTGGCCAGCTTGGAGCGGTCGATGTTTTGCTTCATGGCCTCGGCGAATTCCAGCATGGAGGCCTGCCTCCACTCGCGATCCCCGGCAGCATCCTTTTCGCTGACCAAGGAAACCAGATCGGGGAGCATCTTCTGGAACGCGGCATAGTCGCAGCCGTTCATCATGAGTCGATGGTTGTCCATCACGCTTTCATCCGTGGTTTCCCAAAGCTCCTGAATGCGCTCGGGGGTCACCATTTCTTCATGCCAGCGATCCGATGTGCCGAGAATAAAATGATCCTGCTCCATCTCCTTCCGGTCGGAGCGATGATAGGCCAAGCCGCCCTTCGACCAGTCGTAGTCCCACTCCGAGGTTTCAAGATCGACACCGAACAAGGCCGGCATGTGCATTTTCAAGTAAAAGTTCTGGCGCCCGAGCTGGCCAAAGCGCGTGGTGAGCAAGCTTGTGCCGTCGGGAGCCTGCCAGATGAATTCGGAAACGGGGGCCCGCTCCCTGGAAACCCTTTTGCCGATCATGGCGGTGTCGATGCCGAATCCTGCATAGATTTGGGGGAGCTGGGCCGTTTGCCCCCAGCCAAAAGAGGTGTAGCCCACCTTGAACACATTGCCCAGCTTCCGGGCGAGCCGGTTTCCCCACAACAGGTTGCGCACGAGCGCCTCGCCATCGACGGGATATTCGTCCGGCAGGAGGTACCACGGGCCGACCAGAAGCCTGCCCTCCGCAACCAATGCCTCCAGCCGCGTCCGCATTTCGGGACGCAACTCCAGATAGTCCAGCACCGGGATTACCTGCCCATCGAGCAGGAAGGAGGCACACTTGCCCGACTCCAACGCCTCGATCAATTCATCCATGAATTTGACCAGCATCAGTTGCGTCTCCCAGATGGGATAGCGCCACTCCCGGTCCCAATGCGTATGGTTTACGATATAGGCTGTTTTTTTACTGCTCATTATAAATCCCCAGAACTAGAACCTTTTGCAAAACCCCAGCCAGATGTGGTGCGTGCTCCATCGGAATGGAAGCACGCGCTACACCGTTGCTGGTTTGTCCAAAGGTTTTGCAAGCGGCTCACTGTTGTATTTCTATTGCAAGTGTCGCGATTTCAGACTGCCGCAGGGATACGGACCAGGTGCCCTTGTTGCAGACAAGCTCTTCGAGGACATTTTCCTGATCCATGCTTATCTTTTTGACAGACCTGAAACCGATCGCCGAGCCTATCCGGGCATTTACCGGCTCGGTGCCGCTGTTCCAGATACGCAGGATATATCTCTTGTTGTCCTCGGCTTTGTACAATGCGGAAACATGGACATGCTCGCTTGGGGCAATATTAATGAAAGAGCCGCTTGCAGGCATTTGTCCGGCTTTGGGGACACCCTGGAGGATTCTCTGCTCAACCTTGTAATCCTGAGACACGTTGAAGACATTGGCCTTGGATAAATCGCCGCCGTGCATATATACGGCATATTCATATTCAATGTCACCGAGGCAATGCTGGCCGCTGTGCCGGGCATATTCTTCAGGCGTGAACAATCCCCTATTGGCCGCCATGTAGTGTCTTGTGGTTCTAAGCAAGGTAACGGCAAGGGTTCTGCGGGCATCATCGACTACCTCGTATTCATTTAGGCCTTTGCCCAGGAATGAAATGCCGGAATTGCCATCGGTTAGGCTCACAAAGTTCAGCATCGGCTTGAACGGATGATGGGACTCCATGTTCTCACCGGTCTGCTGCCACTGGATTCGGCGCTTCAGGATATCGAAGGGGCCGTCGGCATAGGCATAGTCGGTCTTTACATCGGTAGGCAGCATGACGCGCAGCCTATGGTCGCGGGAGGC
>JBDLHZ010000325.1:0-3181 GCA_039715135.1 Verrucomicrobiota bacterium | reverse complement strand
TTGCCCAGTTTCGTGTATTTCGTGGTTATAATTCTATTCAGATTAATGCGGGACTCGACATAACCCATATTGGACGACCCTTGAAATTATCCACAGTTATCCACATATTCATCAACAAGCACTACGTCGCATAATATATCTTATGTCTAGTACAATATCCAAAAAGGCTCTAGATATGGTGGCATTAGTGAAATATGCGATAATTCGGCACTACGATAAATCGCATGGATGAAATGCCTCTCGGTTGCGGCGAAGCCGCTCTGGAGTGCGGCGGGAAGCGAAGCGCCACACCGCTCTTTGCGCACGGAAAGCGGTGTCGCCCGCTGGTTGCCACCGCACTCCAAGGCGCTTCGCGCATTCTCCGCCGATACTTGCGTAATGGAATTACAATTAACGTATCAGATATCGAATCCCAATTGGTTCAATTCAGCGACGGGCCGGAAGGTTTTGCGGTGCGCGGGAGTTGCGCCGTGCCTATTGAGCGCATCCAAGTGCTGCGGGGTTCCGTAGCCTTTGTGGCTGGCAAAGCCATATTGGGGATATTTGGCATCCAGCTCCACGAGGATGCGGTCACGGGTCACCTTGGCAATAATGCTGGCCGCCGAGATGGAGATGCTAAGCGCATCGCCCTTGACGATGCTCCGGGATTCGCACGGCAGGCCCTTGACGGGCAAGCCGTCTACCAAGGCAAACTGCGGGTTGATTTGCGAGGCCGCAAGCGCCATGGCCTTGTGCGTGGCCTTAAGGATATTGATCTGGTCAATCTCTTCGGCCTCGATAATCCCGATGCCGATGGTTGTGAATTTGGATCCGGTCAGCAGCTCGAAGTATTCCTCGCGCAGTTTTTCGGTCATGGCCTTCGAGTCGGTTAGCGTTCCGAAGGTTGAAGCCAACTCAGCCTGGATGTAGTTGCGGTCGAAAATCACGGCTGCCGCAACAACGGGGCCGGCCAACGGCCCCCTGCCCGCTTCATCGATTCCGGCCAGACGCAAAAAACCCGACGCCCAGGCTTCCTTTTCATAAAGCAGGACATCGGGATTGGACATTTTAGATCGCTGATTTTTGATTGCCGATTTATTGGTCTGCGACAGCATTTCCATTAGGAGGCCAACGCCGATTGAGTTCATCAAATCGGCATTCTAAAATCTAAAATCAAAAATACCTACACCCGCCGTTCCTTGATGCGGGCTTTCTTACCGGCCAGATCGCGCAGGTAGTAGAGCTTGGCGCGGCGAACCTTGCCGTGGCGCTCGATTTCGATCTTGTCGATGTTCGGGCTGCTCAGCGGGAATACGCGCTCAACGCCTTCGCCATAGGAGATGCGGCGCACGGTGATGGCTTCAGTGGCACCGGAACCCTTGCGGGCGATGACGGTTCCCGCAAAAATCTGGACACGCTCCTTGTCGCCCTCCTTGATCTTGTAGTGGACGCGAATGGTGTCGCCAATGGCGAAATCCGGATGCTGGTCCGAAACTACACCTTCCTGTCTGATTTTCTCGATCGTGTTCATAAATCTCTCTCTTTTTGGATTTTATTTGAGAAGCGGTTGATAATAGCCAACTTCGTTTTTCGGTCAAGGGTTGTTTTCGCTATTTTCCCGGGCATTTTCCAGTAAATCGGAGCGTCGTTCCGCAGTCCGCTTCATAGCCTGTCCCTTGCGCCATTCGGCGATTTTCCCATGGTCTCCAGTGAAAAGGATTTCAGGTACTTTCTTTCCCCTGAATTCCGGCGGGCGGGTATATTGCGGATATTCCAGCAGGCCGGATGAAAAGGATTCATCCTCGACGGCGGTCTCGCCACCACCGAGCACGCCGGGGCGCAGCCGTGCCACCGCGTCGATCACCACGGTGGCGGGAAGCACGCCGTTGGTCAGGACATAGTCGCCAATGGAGATTTCCTCGTCCACAAGGGTTTCGCGAATGCGTTCATCGACCCCTTCGTAGTGGCCGCAGATAAAGATGAGATGGCTGCATTCGTCGGCCAGCCGGCGGGCATCTTCCTGTTTGAAGGTCCTGCCTTGGGGCGACATGAGGATAACGCGGCTTTCGGGGGTTCTGACGGATTCTACGGCGGCGAACATGGGCTCGGGCTTCATCACCATGCCGGGGCCGCCGCCGAAAGGTCGGTCATCCGTCGTATTGTGCTTGTCGGTGGCAAAGTCGCGCAGGTTGATGGCATTGAACTCGACCAGGCCAGCCTCTGCCGCACGCTTCATCATGCTTTCCTGCAGGAAGCCGTTAAGCATCTGCGGAAAGATCGTGACGACATCGATTTTCAGCACTTCACTCATGGCATTTTTCTACCACGAAATACACGAACCACACGAAAAGTATACTGCTTGGAAAAATTCGTGTATTTGGTGTATTTCGTGGTTCCTTCATTTCCGACTACACAAGAAAAGAGCGGCCGGAATCGGCTCGCTCTTCTCGTACGTTCCAGCGGCTGGAAACTTCCTAGTCGACCACTTCGAGCACGGCCTTGCGGCCTTGCTTCGCGGCGATCGAGTTCAGGAGGACGCGCATGGCCCCTACCGTCTTGCCGCTCTTTCCGATGATCTTGCCGATATCCTTGGCATTGCAGCGCAACTCGAAGATAATGGTTTTTTCGCCGTCGATCTCGGTGATCTGCACCTCGTTGGGTACGTCGACCAACGACTTTGCAATGGTTTCAAGTAAAGCCTTCATTATCTAGGCTTTTTCCTTGTCCGCCGTAGCCTCGTCGGAGGCGGAAGCTTCTTCTTCCGCAACCGGTTCCTTGGTTTCGGCCTCTTCCACTGGGGCTTCCTCTTCGGCAACAACTTCTTCTACGGTTTCTTCCGCAGCTTCGGCTTCTTCCGCCTCAATCGCGGCAACCGGAACCTCTTCCTCGGTCACTTCCCCGGCGACAGCCTGTTCGGCTGGCAGGGTGCGGGCTTTTTTGATCAGGCTGGCGACGGTGTCGGAAGGCAGTGCGCCGTTTCCAAGCCAATAGTCGGCCCGATCAAGGTTGAGTGAAAAGTTGTTTCCTTCCTGCTTGGGATCGTACCAACCCAGGGTTTCAATGAATTTGCCGGTCGGTGCGCGTCGCGCATCCTGAACGATAACCCGATAAAAAGCGGCGTTTCTGCTGCCCATTCTGCGTAGTCTAATCTTAACTGCCATAGTTTGTTTTCTCCGTGTAAATCTCTACCTCTCCGGTAAAA
>JBDLHZ010000324.1:0-3182 GCA_039715135.1 Verrucomicrobiota bacterium | reverse complement strand
TGTCGAAGCCGTGACAACGCCGGGTTCCGCCGACTATGTTGCCCCCGCCGAGCGGATCGCGGTGTTCGATAACGATGGAACCCTCTGGTGCGAGCAGCCGCTCTATGTGCAGGCGCTCTTTACATTCGACCGCATTCGGCAACTTGCACCACAGCACCCGGAATGGCAGGAAGAGGAGCCGTTTGCCTCTGTGCTGAAGGGCGATCTCCAGACGGCCTTGGCCGGTGGCGAACATGCATTGATCAAGATGGCGATGGCCACCCATGCCGACATGACCACCTCGGAATTTGAGCAGATTGTTTCCGAATGGATTGCCACCGCGAGGCATCCGCAGACCGGGAAGCGCTACACTGAAATGGTCTACCAGCCCATGCTCGAGCTGCTCGACTACCTCCGCGCCAGCGGCTTCAAGGTCTTCATTGTCTCTGGCGGTGGAATTGAATTTATGCGCCCGTGGGCCGAACACGTCTACGGAATCCCGCCCGAGCAAGTGATTGGAAGCAGCATCAAAACCGCCTACGAGGTTCGCGACGGGAAGCCCGTGTTGAAGCGCCTGCCGGAACTCGGCTTCATCGACGACAAGGAAGGCAAGCCCGTCGGCATCAACCGGCACATTGGCCGCCGTCCGATCGCCGCCTTCGGCAATTCCGATGGCGATTTCCAAATGCTGGAATGGACCACCGCCGGGACAGGCAAGAGGCTGGGCGTCTATATTCACCACGACGATGCGGAACGCGAATATGCCTACGACCGCAAATCCCATATCGGCAAGCTCGACCGAGGTCTGACGGAAGCCCCCGGGCGTGGCTGGGTGGTTGTCAGCATGAAGAACGACTGGAAAAGGGTTTTTGAAGGAGGGACTCCATGAGACGCTTGGTTTTATTTGCATTGCTGTTGGTGCTGCCATTTTTCGCTGTGCAGGCGGAAGAAGGCGGGGGCACCAACGGAACCGCAATGGTCATGTTCCACGGTCAGGAGCTTTTTGAGATCACCAGCATATCGTCGGTCTCCGCCGATAGCCGTGTTGAAATCCTGGTCAAGCGTTTCAAGAAGCTCGCAAAATCGCCGCTGGTCAGCACGAAAAAGTTTACCGTCCACGACGACGACAACCTGAAAATCAGTGCGATCATGTCCGGTACCGATATGGTTTGCGCCGTCTGGAAATCGGATGCCGAGCTACACGCTGTCCCGCGCGAGAAGCTGGCCGAGCACTGGCGAGATAGCATCGCCGACATCATTGATCAATATCGCAAGGACTATACCACCGAATCCTACATGAAAGGGGCGGCCTTCGCCGCCGTCACCACCATCGCGTTCCTGATCATCCTGTGGCTGGTCTGCAAGCTTTGCAAAAAAGAGATGAAGCTGGTCGAGGAAAAGTTCGCCGGGCAGCAAATGTTCAAGTTCCTGGATGGCGACAGCATTATAACGGTCAATGGCTACCTGATGAAGCTTGTCCGGTTCGTGGTCATCGCCGTGGCGTTCATAATCTACCTCGACATTGTGCTCAGCCTTTTCCCGTGGACGTTCAACATGTCGGCCCGGTTGTTCGAGCTGATCAGCTCGCCCCTCGTCAAGTTCGGCCATGGTTTTGTCGACAACCTGCCCAACCTGTTTTCCCTGCTGGTGATCTGGATCATCGTTTCGTTCATCCTGCGCACAATCAAGCACATCTTCACCCAGATCGGGGAGGGCAAGGTCCGGATCAAGGGCTTCTACCAGGACTGGGCCGATACCACCTACGGGCTGATCCGCATGGTCATCATCGTCTTTGCCGCCGTGGTGGCCTTCCCCTATATCCCCGGCTCCAGTTCCCCGGCCTTCAAGGGCATCTCCATCTTCATGGGTGTGCTGGTGTCGCTCGGATCTTCTTCGGCGGTCGGCAACATCTTCGGAAGCCTGATGCTGACCTACATGCGGGCGTTCGCGCCGGGCGACTTTGTCGAAATCAATGGCCAGCGCGGAACCGTCATGGCGCGGCGCACCTTCTCCACCCGCCTCAAGACCCCGACCAACGAAATCATCTCCATTCCCAATGCCTCGGTCTCGGCCAACCACATCATCAACTTTAGCCGGATGACCAAGAGCCTCGGCGTCAATATCGGCACGGCCGTCACCATCGGCTACGACGTTCCCTGGCGCACTGTGCACGAACTGCTGCTCAAATCGGCCGAAGGCGTTCCCGACGTGCTGGAGGATCCTGCGCCGACCATCCTGCAACTGGCCCTTGATGACTTCTATGTAAAATACAAGCTGGTCATCTCGACCAAGAACCCCGCCGGACAGTTCCGCATCCTTTCCAATATCCACCAGAACATCCAAGACAACTTTGCCGAGGCCGGCGTGGAAATCATGTCGCCGCACTTCCAGGCCAACCGTGTCGGCGAGGAGGTTGCAATCCCGCCGTCCGAAAATGTTAAAATCCCAAACAAAGCAAAAGGAGAATAGAATGAAGAAGCATACGATCGGTGGAATCGCAATCGCAGTATTGATGGCTGGCGGAGCACAGGCGCAGGAACTGGACCAGAAACAGGAAGACAAGCTTGTCGAGGTCGACCAGGGCTTTTCCCAGCAGGCGACCGTGTTCGAAGGATTGATGAAAAACAAGCTGACCGATCTTGCGGTTGAACTGCAGCGCGAGGGTCGGCTCGATACCGAAGAGGCCGCGGCGGAGGCGGCGGCAAGAGTGAATGCCCTCATGAAGGATCTTTCCGGCCTGTATGGCGAATTTATCAAAACCAAGGTGCAATTCATCCTCAAGGCCAAGAACGTATTGACCGACGAGCAGAAAATGTGGTTGCTCTCGCAACTGCAGCCAAGTGCTTCGCTTCCCTACGAAACGATCGTCTACCTCCAGCCGGAAACATTCGATCTTCCGCTAAACCTGTCAGTGGAACAAAAGAAGGAAATTGTAGAGCTTGAGTCGGCTCTGCTGGCCAAGGAGATCGGGCTTGAACGCGATATCGAGCTTATCATGCTCGATCTGCAGCCGTTGCTGCTTTCCGGGCAGCCCCAGCCCGAAAAGGTTGATCCGCTCGTCATGAAGCTGGCCGACCTCGCTGCCCAAGCCATCGACAACCGCGTCGACTTTTTCCTCAAGGCCAAGGATGTGCTGGATCTCGACCAAAAGCGCCTGCTCGTCCACATGATGGGTCTGGATTAAGTGAATTGCTTTTCAGGCT
>JBDLHZ010000323.1:0-3214 GCA_039715135.1 Verrucomicrobiota bacterium | reverse complement strand
CGCGTCATCGCCCAGCAGCACCTGCCGGGCAATCCGGACCGCATCAAGCGAACCATCCAGCGCATCGTTTCGCTTCCAGAGCAAACCGCCGAGACCCTGCTCAAGCAGGTGATGCTGGATTTCGCCGACCGCCATCGCGACATTGCCGCTATTTTCAAGCGCCATCTGGAAGCGGTCGCCGAGTACCTGCCACCGGATATCGAACTTAGCGAAGCCAAGCAGGATTTAATCGGCGCTTATTTTACCAAGGAATATTCCATCGAATCAGCTGCGTTGTTCAACCCGTCGATCATCCCCCATCCAGATCAAAGCGGGCGGAGGCCCTGCGAACTGCGCTTTATCCTCAGCCTGCGCGCCACCGGCGAGGGGCACATCTCGTCCATCGTGTTTCGAAGCGGACTCCTGGACTGCGACAACAGGATCGCTTTCGATGGCGTTAGCGATTATGTCGAAACGCCTACGCTGCAACTCGACACCGACTATGACCGCCACCTGTTCGAGCTGAAGCTTAACGAAATGGGGGCGTGCAACGCGACGACCGCATGGATCCTCGACCGCCTGCCGGAGCGGTTTACCTACACCGCCCTGAAGGATGCGCTGGCGCAATTCCATTGGGAACACCCGATGCTCGGAACGCAACAGACCGAAGCGATTGCGGTGATCGACTGGCTGGCCCACTCCAACTATGAAACCACCTTCCGCCCCGAACACCCCATCTCCGAACGCGTCATCTTTCCCGTCTCGAGCAACGAAAGCGCCGGTATTGAAGATGCCCGCTTTGTTCGTTTCCAAGATGATTCCGGCGAAGCGACCTATTATGCCACCTACACCGCCTACAACGGGTTCAGCATTCTCCCGCAGTTGATCGAAACCCAGGATTTCGTCACCTTCAACGTCATCACGCTCAACGGCCGCGCCGTCCAGAACAAGGGCATGGCGCTGTTCCCCCGCAAGGTCGGCGGACGCTATGCCATGCTCTCGCGGCAGGATGGCGAAAACAACCACATCATGTTTTCCGAACACCTCCACTTCTGGCAAGAGTCGGAAATCATCCAGGAACCCACCCGTCCATGGGAGTTTCTTCAGATCGGAAATTGCGGCTCGCCGCTGGAAACCGATGCCGGCTGGCTCGTCCTCACCCACGGCGTCGGGCCCATGCGCCAATACTGCATCGGCGCCATGCTGCTCGACCTCGAAAACCCGGCCAAAGTCGTTGCCCATCTGGAAGACCCGCTCCTGACACCGCACGAGAAGGAGCGCGAGGGCTATGTCCCCAACGTCGTCTATTCCTGCGGCGCACTCATCCACAACAACGAGCTGGTCATCCCCTACGCCATGTCGGACATCCATTCCGGCATCGCCACCGTCGACGTCGACGACCTGCTCCGCTGCATGCAGCCCGTCACGTAATCATTTTATCCTGAATTATTTTGTCATGGCTTCCGTGCATGGTTAGCTTACGCAATACGCAGTATGTAATACGGAGGCTACCCATGAGCGAATACACCTACACCCCGACCATCCAGCACAACGGCGACGACACCCCCTTCCGCCTGATCACCACCGACGGCGTCCGCGTCGAGCAGTTCAATGGCGAGGAAGTACTCGTCGTTGAAAAGGAAGCGCTCGAACGCCTCGCCTACGAAGCCTTCCACGATGCCTCCTTCTATCTCCGCCCCGGACACATGGCGCAGGTCGCCAAGATCCTCGACGACCCCGAAGCCAGCGAGAACGACAAGTTCGTCGCCAAGGCCTTCCTCGAAAACTCCGTCATCGCCGCCTATGGGGAGCTACCCACCTGCCAGGACACCGGCACCGCCATTGTCACCGGAACCAAAGGTGCGCAGGTTTGGACCGCTGGCTTCGACGAAAAGGAAGCCTTCTCCAACGGCATTTACCGCTGCTTCCAGGAATTCAACCTGCGCTATTCCCAGATCGCCCCGCTCTCCATGACCAAGGAAAAGAACACTGGCAACAACCTGCCCGCGCAGATCGACATCTATTCCAGCACCGGCATGGAATACGAGCTGACCTTCATCGCCAAGGGTGGCGGCTCCGCCAACAAGTCAACTCTCTTCCAAAAGACCAAGTCGCTACTCACCGAAGAAAACCTCGCCGAATTCCTCAAGGCCGAGTTGTTCAACATCGGCACCGCCGCCTGCCCGCCCTACCACTTTGCCGTTGTTATTGGCGGCACCTCCGCCGAGGCGACGATGAAATATGTCAAGCTTGCCTCCATCGGTGCGCTCGACGACCTGCCCACCACCGGCGATGCCTCCGGCCGCGCCTTCCGCGACCTCGAATGGGAAACCATGATTCTCCAGATGGCACGGGACTCAAAGATCGGTGCACAGTTTGGCGGAAAATATTTCTGCCACGATGTCCGCGTCATCCGCATGCCGCGCCACGCCGCCAGCTGTCCCGTCGGCATCGGCGTCTCCTGCTCCGCCGACCGCAACATTAAGGCAAAGATCACCCGCGACGGCGTATTCCTCGAACAGCTCGAACACGATCCCGCCAAATATGCCCCCGCCAACCTCGGCCAAGAGCCCGACGACGCACCCGTCATCGACCTCGACCGCCCCATGGAAGAAGTGCTCGCCGACCTCTCGCAATACCCCGTCCTTACCCGCCTGCGACTCAACGGCACGCTCATCGTCGCGCGCGACATCGCCCACGCCAAGATTCAGGAGATGCTGGATAACGGCGAAGAGATGCCCGACTACTTCAAGAACCATCCCGTCTACTATGCCGGCCCCGCCAAAACACCAAAGGGAAAACCCTCCGGATCCTTCGGCCCCACCACCGCCCAGCGGATGGATCCCTACGTCGATGGCTTCCAAGCCCAACGCGGCTCCATGGTCATGCTCGCCAAAGGCAACCGCGGCCAGAATGTCACCGACGCCTGCCAAAAGCATGGCGGCTTCTACCTCGGCTCCCTCGGCGGCCCCGCCGCCCTTCTCGCCGAGAAAAACATCAAGTCTGTCGAAGTCGTCGACATGGAAGCGCTCGGCATGGAAGCCGTCCGAAAGATCGAAGTCGTCGACTTCCCCGCCGTCATCCTCGTCGACGACAAAGGCAACGACTTTTTTGCTGATATCCTGAAGGGCAACAAATAAACGACCAAAAGGACTTCAATGACGCAAATGCAGCCGATTGCCAGCGAACAGGGAATTTGTGCCATAGGAGGCTGTCTCGAATGGTACCTCCCTCG
>JBDLHZ010000322.1:0-3221 GCA_039715135.1 Verrucomicrobiota bacterium | reverse complement strand
GCGATCATGTAGGGCGGGACATCCTTGGTGATCTTCGACATGGCCCCGATATAGGCCATCGAACCGACCCGCAGGAACTGGACGATCCCGACCGATCCTTCGATCGTCGCAAAGTCCTCGATCACGACGTGCCCGGCAATCTGGCAGGCGTTGACGATGACCACCGCGTTGCCAATGCGACAGCAGTGGGCGATGTGCGAATAGGCCAGGATATGGCAATTGTTACCGACGGTGGTGTAGTCGCCGTCGTTGGTAGCGGCGTTGATGGTGACATACTCACGGATCGTGTTGTTATCGCCGATCTTGACGCCCGGCTGCCCGCCCTTGAATTTAAGGTCCTGCGTTTTTCCGCCAAGCACGGCGAACGGGGAAACGCGGTTTTCTTTGCCTAACGTGGTATCGCCTTCGATAACCACATGGGAGATTAGTTCGGTTCCGCTTCCGATCACCGCCAAGGCGCTGACCGTGCAGTAGGGGCCAATGATGGCGTCGTCCGCAATTTGCGCGCCATCGGCCACGATGGCTGTCGGATGGATATTGGCCATGCTAGCTTGCTCCGTAGCCGAAAGTCAGTTCGCCTTCGCTCACGAGATCATCGCCCACATAGGCTTTACCCTGGACGGTAGCCATGCGCGAACGCATGCGTACGGATTCCACTTCAATACGAAGCTGGTCGCCGGGAATGACCATCTTACGGAACTTCACATTGTTCATCGACACAAAATAGGCCGTTTTACCTTGGTTGCCCTCACGTGAATTTAGCATTACACCAGCCACTTGCGCCATGGCTTCCATCTGCAGTACGCCCGGCATCACGGGATTGCCAGGGAAGTGCCCTTGGAAATACAGTTCGTTATGCGTGACATTCTTGATTCCAACGACGCGACCCGTTTCCATATTCAACTCAATAATCCGATCTACCATCTGGAACGGGTAGCGGTGCGGCAATATTTCCATGATCTCCTGGACTTCCATAACTGACATAGTAGTTCTCCTTAATAGGTTCACAAAAGCTGGGAAAAAATAGAGTTTCTACCCCTGTTGTTCAATGTTTTTCTGTTTGGCCATGAGCTTGTCGAGTGCCGGGCAGCCTTCCGGGACGCTCCAGGCAAACGGGAAGGAGCGGCACTGCTCCGGGCGCGCGTCGTAGATGCTGCAGCGGTCGCCCTCGAGGAACGAGCAACTCCCGTCGGCATGGTCGTTCAGTGCCAACTGGATCCGGTTGGGTGCCAGCCGCGTATGGCGGTCGATGAATTCCTGCTCCGACAACACCAAGGCGGCCGCCATGGCCGCAATATCCCGGTTCGTCAGCAGCACCGAACCCGTCCAGCGGCAACAGGTGCCGCAGCCCGTGCACCCAAAGGACTTTAGAATGTCTGTATCCACCATTGAACCTGTTTTATTCAATATACCTAGAATTGGAACCACAGATTTACACAAATACACGCAGATTTGCAGGAAGACGCAAAATTCCTTTAGTCACTCGCGAGGCTGGCTGTATTTGTTTTCCAGCCACCCCTTCCAAATCAGTGTATATCCGAGTTCATCCGTGGTTCATTTTTTCACTAAGATAAGGGTGTCTGAATGCGTTGACATTCTGCCGCATTAAAGACACTATGCGGCGTTTTACCCCATTTACGGTAAATGCGGTGTATAGGACAACCTCGAAGAAAGGATCAAGAGAGATGTTTAATAAATTGGCAAAAGCAACGTTTTTGATGGTACTCCCCCTCGCTGCGGCAATGGTATTCACCGGATGTGACGAAGAGGAAATCGCTGAAGCACCGGCTGCGGAACAAGTCGATCTGGCCCAGACCGAAGATCTTTTTTCACAACCCGTACAACCGAACCCGCTGACCACCGATCCCGAGGCAGTCATCGTTCGCGTGAACGGAGAAGACATCACCCGGGGTGAAATCCAGGAGGTAATGGCTGTGGCCATGCAACAGGTTGGCGGACAGGTTCCGCCGCAGCAACTCCAGCAAATGCAGGCCCAGATGTACCAACGGATCAAGGAAGATCTGATTAGCAAGAAACTGCTGGATGCGGCTATGGCCGTCGCCAACGTGGTTGTCAGCGAAGAGGACCTCGCCGAAGCCATTGAAAACATCAAAGCCAACGTACCGCCGGGACAGGATCTCGAAGCCGCCCTCGCCGCATCCGGAACCACCCTTGAGGAATTGACCGAGAACATCAAGGAGCAGTTGGCAACCCGCCAGTTCCTCGAGAGCAAAACCGAAGGCATTGCGGATGCCACCGAGGCAGAAGCCAAGGAGTTCTACGACGCCAACCCCGACCGCTTCAAGAAGCCGGAAAGCGTAACCGCCAGCCACATCCTCATCAAGTTCGATGAAGGCGATACCGACGAAGCCAAGGCTGAAAAAAAGGCACAGCTCGAAGCGATCCGCGTCGAGATCATTGCCGAAACCATCACCTTCCAAGACGCGGCCGCAACCAACTCGCATTGCCCCAGCAAGGCCCAGGGCGGTTCGCTCGGCACCTTCGGCAAGGGCCAGATGGTTCCCGAATTCGAGGTCGCGGCCTTTACCCAGGAAATCAACGAAGTCGGCGACGTGGTTGAAACCCAGTTCGGCTACCACATCATCACGGTTTCCGAGCGCACTGAAGAAGGCGTTGTAGCCTTCGAAGAATCCAAGGAGCAAATCATCGCCTTCCTCAGCAACCAGAAAAAGCAAGAGGCTGTCGGTAATTTCATAAAGAGCCTGCGCGACAACGCCACCATCGAAGTGGTTTCCGAACGGTAGTCGCGGTATTTTGTTTAGTGGCAAACACCCCTCTAACCGAGGGGTGTTTTTTAGCTCATGACCCATTTCCGGGGATGAAGGGATCCGCCTTCGGCAAGGCTGCGGCGCGACGCGTCCGTCTCCGTTCCACTGCGACGGGACTACGAAGAAGCGCTTCCTTTGTAGTCCGCTCGAAGCAGAGCGGAGAGTGCCGGGCGTTTTAATCCCCCCGCATCAACTCCACAACCTCGGCTGCGTTTTCGGCATTGATGAGCGCCCTGCAAAACGCCTTGGACTGGGCTAGCTTGGCGATCTCGGCCAAGGCCTGCACGTGGGGACCCGCCTTGTCGGGAGGAGCGACCAGCAGGAAAAAAAGATTGGTGGGATTCCCGTCCAACGCATTAAAATCGATTCCGCCGGGGGCAATGCCGATGGCCATCTTCAACGTGTCCACTGCGGCGGACTTGGCGTGCGGCA
>JBDLHZ010000321.1:0-3222 GCA_039715135.1 Verrucomicrobiota bacterium | reverse complement strand
CTGTTGGTCATGGCCCTTGCGGTGCTTCAGGTGAAGCGTTGCTACACCGTTTTCATTGCAGCGAGGGTGTAGCACCGCTTCACCGCCGTAGGCGGAAAGCGGTTGTGAGCCAAAATATATGCAGTCCAAATGTATAGAATATACCACTTGAATGTTGACCGAACGCTGGCAGGATCGAGAGTATAAAAGTCGGCTATTGTACAGGAAAAAGGAGAGAATGCATGTCCGAAGAACACGATCATAGCAAGTCACATTCGGTGATTCCGCCCGGCGCGATATTCCCGTTCATCCTGTTGGCAAGCTGCTTCATGTGGTGGGCGATCGCCAACAACCTGACCGACCCGCTGGTGAAGGTGTTCAAGCAAACGTTCCAGATGACCACCTTCCAGGCATCGATCATCCAGTTTGCCTTCTACTTCGGCTATTTCTGCATGGCGCTGCCGGGGGCGATGATTGCCCGGAAGTTTACCTACAAGACCGGCGTGTTGCTGGGGCTGGGGGTCTATGCGGTCGGTTGCTTCATGCTCTATCCGGCCATGTTGCTGGAGCAGTTTTTCCTCTTCTGTTTCGCATACTACGTCCTGGCCTGCGGCCTAGGCGTTCTCGAAACCAACGCCAATCCCTACGTGCTGGTGCTGGGTTCGGAAGAGTCGGCCACGCGCCGCCTCAACTTTGCGCAGGCGTTCAACCCCATCGGAGCGGTTGTCGGAGGTCTGCTTTGCCGCAACCTGATCATGGCGCGCCTGCCAAAGGATGGCGAAGGCCAGCTGTGCATCACTCCGGAAAATACATCGGAAGCACTCAACACGGTGATCTTTCCGTATCTGGCCGTGGCAACAATCCTGGTGGTGGTCTGGGTCCTGATCCTGAAGACCCGGATGCCGAAGGCCTCCGAACACGACAAGAGCCTGCACTTTGCCAGCACGATGGGCCGGTTGCTGAAGAACAAGAACTACACTTTCTCCGTGTTTGCGCAGTTTTGCTATGTCGGTACACAGATTTCGGTCTGGACCTATATGAACTTCTACATTCCCAAGGCGTTGGACGTTACGCAGGAGGATGCCTTGTCATGGCATATCTGGGGTCTGGTCTTGTTTGGCGCCAGTCGCTGGGTCTTCACGGGGCTGATGAGGTTCTTCAAGGCATCGACGTTGCTTTTGGCGGCTGCCATTGTGGCCGTTGCAGCCGCGTTTTGCGTGATCTACATTGGAGGCTTGGCTGGCGTGATCGCCCTGATTTGCATCTATGCCTGCATGTCGCTGATGTTCCCGACCATCTTTGGCCTCGGTTGCTCCAGTCTTGGGGAGGACACCAAGCTGGCCTCCTCCGGACATATCATGGCGATCGTTGGCGGTGCAATCATCACGCCGATGCAAGGTGCAATGGTTGACAAGTGGGGCATCAATGCTTCGTATTGGCTTCCGCTTGTCTGCTTTGCGGTGATCGGGCTCTACGCCATCACCGGTCGCAAGGTGGAAAAGGAAATCGTTACTGAATAGCAATAATGGAGGGCGACGCTCTGTCGGAGCCCTGAAAAGGATTGGAGGCGTGGCTCCGACGGAGCGTCGCCCTCCAGACAAAAGGAGACATAGATGAAAAACATGAACATTATAGCCGGTCTGCTCATCGCGGTAACAATTGTATTAACGGGATGCCAAACGGCTGAGGAGGCAACTATGGAAAAAGGTACATTTGGCTACGACGCCGAGTTTCTCAAGCAACACACCGATGCCATTGTCCTGAAGGATGGCAAGTCCCGGATTGTCGTGGTGCCGGAATACCAAGGCCGCGTCATGACCACCACCGCGCAGGGCGTCAACGGCGCCAGCTCCGGCTGGATCAACCATGAATTGGTGGAGCAGGGTGTGCTGCCGCCCGAGCAGGCCAAGGGCAAGCTCGACGAGCACATGTATGCCTTCGGCGGCGAGGAACGCTTCTGGATGGGGCCGGAAGGCGGACAATATTCCATCTTTTTCGCGCCGGGCAAGCCGTTCGACTTCGGTGATTGGTTTACGCCCGATCCGATCGACAACCTGCCGTGGGAGGTGGTCGAAAAGAAAAAGGACTCTCTGAAGTTTGCAAACGAGTTCGCCTTGCAGAACCATTCCGGCACCCAATTCAAGGTCGGTGTTGAAAGAACCGTCAAGCTGATGGACGGCAAGAAGGTGGGCGAATTGCTCGGAACAAAAATTCCTTCAAGTCTCGACCTCGTTTCCTACCAAACCGTCAACACTGTCTCCAACAAAGGTGAAGCCGCATGGGAGCCGAAAAGCGGCCTGCTTTCCATCTGGATCCTCTGCATGTTCCAGCCTTCGCCGACCACCACGGTTTTTGTTCCCTACAAGCAAGGCGATGAAAGCGAGCTGGGTGCGGTCGTCAACGCCGACTATTTCGGCGCGGTTCCGCCGGAGCGCCTTCAGTCGAAAGATGGTGTAATCTACTTCAAGACCGACGGCAACCAGCGCGGCAAGATTGGCGTGACGCCCGAGCGTTCCACCGGTGTCGCCGGCAGCTACGATCCCGTGGCCAAACGCATGACCCTGCTGGTCTACGAAGAGCCCAAGGACACGAGCAACGGCTACGTCAACTCCATGTGGGAAATGCAGGACGAGCCCTTCAAGGGCGACGCGCTCAACAGCTACAACGACGGGCCGGTCGATGAGAGCGGCGAGCAGATGGGGCCGTTCTACGAGCTCGAATCCTCCTCGCCCGCACTGGCGCTCCAGCCCGGCGAATCCGGCACGCACGTCCAGACCATTGTCCACCTCTATGGCGACGAGGCCGACTTGCAGCAGGTGCTCTCCGCCATCGCCCCGGGCGTCGAATTGGCCAAGGTCAAGACGGCTCTGCCGTAGTCTAACGCGGCTTCGCGGTCAATAACGAGTTCGGCTGCAATGGATTAAGCAGGGGTTGTTTAAGATGCAGTTGCAGATTGAGATGGTATGAAATCAGGAATTATTGCGCTGGTGTGCCTCGCTTTTTCAATTGGTTGCGGAGGAGAGCAACTGCTGGAAAACCCCGGCTTCGAAGAGGGGCTTGCCCATTGGCAGGCATCGGGGGGAACAAATCTTTTTTCCACAACCGAGTTTGAAGGCCGCAAGGTGCTGTCGGCTGTGATGGAGGGGAAGGGCGCGCAACAAAATCTATCCCAACGCTTTCCCGCCAAGCCCGGCGAGGGGTTCGAACTGACGGCGGAACTATTTGCCGGAATGGAAAGCGGCT
>JBDLHZ010000320.1:0-3235 GCA_039715135.1 Verrucomicrobiota bacterium | reverse complement strand
TCTTCCGCCGCCGTCACCAAGGCCATCCGGGTTATGTTTGCATCGTGAAGGATGCGCATGACATCCACCACCTCGCCATAGGCCAGTTCGCGGTCGGCGCGCACATAGACCGTCGTGTTCGGCTCCGACGTACCCACATCCACCATGGCCGCGACCAGCTCCTCCTTCGATATCGGTATATCGTCGAGGTAGAGCTCATTCTTGAGGTTCAGGCTGATCGATCGCGACACCTGCTCCTTCATGTCCGACGCCTTGCCCTTCGGCAGGTTGATCGAAATCCCCTGCTCGATCAGCGGGAAAGTGATGATAAACGTGATCAGCAGAATAAACGTCAGATCCATCAGCGGAGTCATATTGATCTCGCTGATCTGCTTGAGTGATACCAAACTGGTGCGTCGGGCCATTAGAGCATTTCCGATTTTTGAATCACATACGCGTTTTGCGTTTTGGAGATGAATTCCTGCGCAAAGTTATCCATCTGCACCGAAATGCGGCGGATCTGGTTGGTGAGCAGGTTGTAGCCAATGGCCGAGGGCAAGGCGACGAGCAGGCCGACCACCGTTGTGAGCAGTGCGCCGGAAATACCGGGGGCCACCGCCGAGAGCGTTGCCGCACCGGTGGCGGCCATGCCGCCGAAGGCCTCCATCACCCCCCAGACCGTGCCGAGCAGGCCGAGGAACGGCGCGGCGCTTACCGCCGTGGCCAGCAGGCCCATCTGCTCCTCGAGAATCAGCGCCTCGTCGGCAACATTGCGATCGACCACCGTGCGCAGTGTTTCAAGCTGGTTGAGGTTGAGGTGGCTGCGCTCCTCGGAGGTCATATCGCCCATCAGCAGATCATCGGGATCGACGCCGCGGGACTGCAACTCGCCGTTGAGAGCCATGCAACCCGCCCTGTAGATCGTATTGAGCGGAGTGCCGGGATAATCCTCGCGCTGGGTGAACAGCGCCGTCGGGTTGGGCCCGGTGCGGAACGCGTCCAGGAATTCACCGGTGGCTTCGCCCGCGCGCTTGAGCTGCCAATATTTCGTGAGCATGATGGTCCACGCCCCCGCCGAGCTCAAAAACAGCAGCAATACAATGGTTTTCCCCGGCAGGGAGCTTTCCCGGAAGGCAAAGCCGACATCGGCAATCGGCAGCGAAACCAGCAATGAGTTTAATAGTTCCATGGTTGTAGTTCCAGTTATCGGTTATTCGCTATCGGTGCGACAACACATGCTTCGCACCGACTCTCCAAACATATTTCCGCCTGCCGGAAAAGCAACCGAAAACGGGCTTTAAGTGAGAGAGAATCCTGCCCTCCTGCAAACCATCCGTCTGCGCCAACCCGCTTCGCCAAGGCTTCCACCTTCGCTGAAGCTACGGAGGACAAGTCGCAGGTCAAGAAGGCTTCCAGCGTCGCTGAAGCTTCCGCCTTCATGGAATTGCGGCGCGACGAGATGCAGGACAAGACGCCGGGACACGTCTGAAAAGTTTGGTTTTTGCCCGTATTTGATCCTTGCAAAACCCCTTCACTTCTGAATATATGAATAGGAATTGCACGAAAGGGTATATGGATACAAGACAACAAGTACTCGATATTGTGAAGCGAAAAGTCATTGTCCGGTCTAGCGATCTTGAGCAGGCCGGGCTTCCCCGCAACTATCTCTACACACTTTGCCGGAAAGGTCTGCTGAAAAGGATCGCCCGGGGACTCTATGCCCTGCCGGACATGATGCTCTCCGAGCATGCCGCACTGGCGGAAACGGCCAAGCGTGTGCCGCACGCCGTCGCGTGCCTGCTTTCCGCCCTCGATTTCCACGGCATTACCACCCAGCTGCCGCACGAGGTCTGGATCGCCGTGCCACGGGGAGCATGGCGGCCACGCATTGAATACCCGCCACTGCACCTGACATACATGTCGGGAGACGCCTATTCCTTCGGCATCCAAAAACACGACATTGCAGGCGTTTCAGTCAAGATTTACAGCCCGGCGAAAACCGTGGCGGATTGCTTCAAGTTCCGCAACACGGTCGGTCTCGATGTCGCCATCGAAGCGCTTCGCGAAACCTGGCGTTCCCGCAAGGCGTCGATAGACGAACTGATGGAAGCCGCGGGAGTCTGCAAGGTGTCGAAGGTCATGCGCCCATACATGGAGGCTTCCGTATGAGCAGGGAAGATAAGCGCAACATGGCCCACTCCGTATTCCAGCGCCTGTTGAACAAAGCCAAGGCCGACAAGGTGGACTTCAACCTGTTGCTTTCGCGCTATGGCATGGAGCGCTTCCTCTACCGGCTGGCCACTTCGCCACACCATGGGCGATTCATCTTGAAGGGCGCCAGCCTCTTCCTGGTCTGGAAGGGGCAAAACTACCGCGTTACACGGGATGTGGATTTTCTTAGCTCCGGCGATTCCGACCCCCGGCAACTCAAGGAAGTGTTCCAAGCCATTTGCCTACAGGAGTGCCGGCAGGACGACGGCATGGCCTATTCCCCCGAAACGGTCAAGGCCGAGAGCATAAGGGAGGATCAGGAACATGGCGGAGTCCGGGTCACGCTTATCGGCAAACTGGGCAATGCCCGAATCCCGTTGCAAATCGATATTGGTTTTGGCGATGCCATAACGCCGGAGCCGGAGAACATTGAATATCCTACATTGCTCGACAGCCCCGTGCCACATCTCAAAGCCTATCCCCGCTACACCCTGATTGCCGAGAAATTCGAGACCATGGTTCGGCTCGGTATTGCCAACAGCCGAATGAAGGACTTCTTCGACATCTGGCTCTTGTCGGAGCTGTTCGAGTTCGAGGATCATGTTTTGGAGCACGCCATTGCGAACACCTTCGCACGCAGAGGTTCGACCGTGCCCCACGAACCTCCATTTGCCTTCACTCCGGCATTCTATGACGACCCCCAGAAACAACTCCAGTGGAAGGCTTTTACCCGCAAGTCCAAACCGACGGTCGAAGTTGGAGATTTCCAATCCGTTGTTTCGGCTCTTGCCGGGTTCATCATGCCGGTTATCCAGAAACAGCCCCCAAACCGCCCCTGAAACCACCCGCATATTCATGTCCCACAGATCCCGGCATGGAGAAAAGAGGGACCATCAAACCCTATTTCTCCATGGCTGATTCCAGGAACCCGACCACCCGGTCGGGAAAGTCGGTAAACAGGCCGTCGACCCCCACCTCGTGGAAAAAGATTTCCAGAAAGTCCTCAAAGTCCTCCGCATACCCCGGAATCTGGCCGGCATCGGCG
>JBDLHZ010000319.1:0-3256 GCA_039715135.1 Verrucomicrobiota bacterium | reverse complement strand
CACGTTATGGCCTTCCGCCATCGCTTGGTCAAACAGATCCATCACGGCCTGCTTTTCCTCTTCCGCAAACAGTCTGCGGATCGGCATCGGCTCCGTCCGAACCTTCTCTCCCCCATCAATCGCCAACATTTCTTTCTCCTTTTGATTAGTCGTTAAAATCGTTCAAATCATTCTTCCGATGGCCCGTAGCCATCCTTGTAGCCGAGGATGCGGGCGGGGCTTCCGGCGACTATCGCACCGGCGGGAACATCCTTGGTCACCACCGCCCCGCCGCCGACCACCGCGTCGCGGCCTATTTCGATACCGGGAATCAAAACGGACGCGGCTCCAATATATGCGCCGCTGCGCAGGATGATATGGAGTTCCTCGGCCGTCCGGTTCTTCTTCTTTCCATGCGCAATGAAGGTTACGCCGAACGACACCGTTACATTGTCTTCGAGAACAACATTTTCAGGGCGGTAGTCCTCCATGTATCCGCCCATTCCGATAAAGCCGCCCTTGCCGATCCGGACACCGCTGAGACGGAAGAGAAATTTGCGGAACTTCCAGTTATAGTGCGGAAGGCGAACGGCAATGCAGTTGTTGATGTAGGCACGGACAAACTGCCATTTGAAGGGTTGGCTTTTCGGATCTGGATGACCAATGAAGAGGTGCTGCGCCATCCAGAAGACAAATATGCCGCTGGCAACGAATGCACCGATCAAGATCCGCCACGCAATCCATAGCGGAATGAAAACCGGAAAAAGCAACACCCAGAAAACAGCCAGCACAGTCCACTGCCATGGCGTGAAGTCCGAATGGACATCCAGATTACGTTCCTTCAGCAACCCGTTTGGCTTGTTTTGAAAAAACAACATCGCGTCTATCTATCCCTTCAAACCCAGCCCCAAAGCCTTGCTGACGTTTTTCCACATGATTTTCTGGAAAGCGTCTGCGCTGATGTTGCCGTCGTCGCGGGCTTGGGTGAGCCATTCGATGTGCGGCATGTCGTTGGTGGTCGAGCAATAGTCGAGGCCGAGCATGATGCGATCCTGAAACTCGTCGATAAACTTCCAGGCGTGTTCGGGATCGCGCTGAAGGGCAGACAGGCCGCTGCCGGCGGAGATATCGCCGTAGAGGTTCGGGCATTCGCGCATCAGGCGGGGAATGGCTCCGCCCTCGACGACCGGGGTGCGCGGATAGCCATCCTTTTCTTCCCGTGCAAGATCGCCGCTGATCTCGCTCCAGAACGCGGCGCTATGGCCGAAGAATTTAAGATTCGGGAATCTTTTCAGCACCGCCTCCAGTCCCGGCAGTCCGAGTTCGTCATGGACTCCGTAGGTCATGAATTCAGGAGTAATGGTGTGGAAGGTAACCGGGAACCCGACCCGCTCGCAGGCACCAAGCAGTTCGAGAACCTGCGGATCCTCCCACGGCAGGTTTGGGCAGAATTCACCCATGCCCTTGAATCCAAGTTCGGCATACTGCTCGAGGATAAAATCGAACCTGGCTCCACCACAGAATTCCGTGCCCAGCTCCGTGTGGCGCGGGTCAAGGTTGCAGAAGGGAATAAAGCGTCCGGGATATTTTTCACAGATGGCCAGAATTTCCCCCGCACTCTGATGCTCCACCGGCGACTCGGCATTGTTGATCGGCAGGATGACCGTCTTGTCGATCCCCTTTTCATCCATGAGCGCGATTTGCTGTTCCGCCGACATGAAGGTTGTCTTGGCATGTGGATACGGCCGGATCCTTGGATCCATAAAAACGTGTGCGTGGCAGTCGATGATCATAATCAGTCTCCAGATGTCAGGAATCAGGGGTCAGGAGTCAGAGGACACACATCCTACAGTTTACATTCCACTTTCTACATTCTCAAAAGCTCCGCTTTGGACGGAGCGCTGGAGGGCTTCGAGCACCTTGACGGGAACGAGGATTTCGTCGTCCGTTTTGGGTAGCTCGCCGGTCTTGAACATATCGGTAAAGATCCGTACCCCCTCGGTGTAGGGATTTTCATCCATCTTGACCACCTGATGAATCACGCCCTTCTTTCCGATCACACCGATGCCGAAGCTAGGCGCCCAATCCTTGATCAGATGCATGGTAACAATCGTTCCATTCGGATAGAACAACTGGCCGGTTGCATGCTCGGTTCCGTTGTTCTTAACAAGCACTTTTTCGATATCAAAACCGAAGGCGTGGAGGATCATGTCCACCTGATGGATGCCGTAGAAATAGATTCCGCTCCAAGGGCTGTTCAGGTCGCACATTCCCCAGGTTTCGCCCATGAGCACCTCGCCGGCGCCGGCCATCTTTTCCTTGAACTCCGCAAAGGTTTTCTGATGGGTCAGCACGCTGAAGCTGGTGACGGGAGTCCCCTTCTCCTTTGCCACGTCCAGAAACGCCTGCCCCTCTTCCGGCGAAACGCAGAACGGCTTGTCGATAAAAGCCGGAATACCGGCTTTTATAAATGGAAGCGCTGCCTCCAAATGGTATTTCGGGTCACGATGGTCGACGATCAACGCGTCGATCTTGCCAAGCATTTCCGACGGATCCTCTACGATGTTCGGGATCTGACCGAACTCCGCCGCCTTTTCGGCAAACTCGCGGGTTTCGCCCCATACAAACTCAACAGAAAACCCTTCCACCGACTTGTCCACATTCAAAACTTTCGCGATATGCGCCGTGTGCGTGTTTTCCGCACCGATAATTCCTATTTTCATTTTCTCTTCCTTATTATTAGCTATAGATGATTTCCAAAATGTCCTCGGCGGTTCTACGGATGGTTTGCGGGTCGACCCGCTCCCAACCGGGGCCGCAAGCGCCATCCGCCAAATCGCTGGTGAAAAACCTTTTTTCCAGCGTGAACGGGCCGGACCATTTCAAGGGCTCGACCGGATTCGCCTTGTGGCTGGCCAGTGCCACCTTTGCGTTTTCCTGGATGATTCCGCGGGATTCCTCCTTTGAAAGCGAAATGGCGCAACTGCGGCTCAGCCCCTTCTTAACTTCGGCCACGGTGATGCCGGGGATCAGCTCCTTTGCCTCCCGGCAGGCCGCATGGTCGCCGGTCAGATAGATCATCGGAATGCCGAGCGCCCCGAAAAAGAGCGCGGTTTGGGCGATCTCTCCAATCGGGATATCGTTAAGCTTGAAATATTCCACCGCCCGGCTGCTCTGCGTGTGGTTCATGTTGCCGTCAACCGTTCCGGCCATGGCGTGCTGACCGACGATGGCGCAGACATCGTAGTCCCGGCATAGCTCGACCCGCACCTCGTAG
>JBDLHZ010000318.1:0-3280 GCA_039715135.1 Verrucomicrobiota bacterium | reverse complement strand
CCGCAAGGTCAGCATCCGCTCCGCGAGCGGGCAGGGCGGGGGAGGCAACCGTCAAGGCGGTGGTCGGCAAGGCCGTCCCGGCGGGCGCCGCCGGTATTAATGTAGACGAAGAGCTTTTCAGGTTGAAACATTCGGGGTTGGGGATCATGGTTTTGTTTTCCAAAACCGCTAAAGGAGGTCGGAATGAACCTGAAGAATACAGTAGGCGCTATGGGTTGTTTTGCGGCGGCACTCTTGTTCGTCGCTTGTCAGGACAAGGGTTCTCCGGACGCTGCTGTCGTCGAATCCGCGACTTCCCCCGAGGCCGAGGTGAAAACCCTCTACGTTGGTCCGACCATGGCGGACTGCGTCGGGGTTGCCCCTATGACCTGCCTGTTGGTAAAGGATTCGCCCGATGCCGAATATGGGATGTTCTACGATCCGATCGAGGGCTTCGACTATGTTCCCGGCTATGAATACGAACTGCGCGTCGAGGTGGCCGAACGCGAAAACGTTCCGGCGGATGCTTCGGCGCTCGTCTATTCGCTGGTCGAGGTGGTTGGGAAGAAAAAGGCTGGCCTTGCCCTGGAGGACGGCGGATGGGAACTGAAGGCCCGCGCCGGAATCCATATCGCATTTCAAGGCGGAAAACTGTCCGGCCATGCCGGGGTGAATCGCTATTTCGGAAACTATGAACTCGATGGCGCTGCATTGGCAATCGGCCCGGCCGGATCAACCCAGATGGCAGGACCGCAGGAGGCGATGGAGCAGGAGCAACGCTTCCTCAAAGACCTTGGGCGGATTGCAAAATATAGGATTGTTGGCAAGGAGCTTCGCCTGATCGATGGGGAGGGGCAGGTCGCCCTTGTTTTCGTGCCGCGCAAACAGCTCGCATTGTCAGCGGTTCAGTGGAGGGCAACGGGAGTCAACAACGGCAAGGGCGGAGTGGTTAGTGTATTGGCCGGCACCGAAATTACCGCAAAATTCGAGGCCTCCGGCATGCTTTCCGGAAACGGCGGATGCAACAACTATTCGGGAAGCTACGAGCTCGATGGGGAAAAGCTGAGGATCGGTGCCTTGGGCCAGACCCGCAAGATGTGCGCCCGGCCCGAAGGCATCATGGAGCAGGAGGCAAACTATTTCCGGGCGTTGGGGTATGTCGCCAATTACCGCATCGACGGCAAAACGTTGGAATTGCGCAGTGAAAAGGGCGCGCTGTTGGTGCAGTTCGCGGTGAAGCCATAGCATTCCAGTTCAAACTTTTACTTTAGCTCCAACGCTGTTTGGGTGTGTTGGATCATTCGCCTTCCGAAGAAAAGCAGGAGGGCTGCCAATACGAATAGAACCAGTACGCCGGGTTCGGGGACACCGGGTACGTTTTGGCTGTCTACGGGCTTGAGGTTGGCTTCATCGTATTGCTGCTGGGTTTCGAGTACAACCGCACCGCTGACAGGTGTTACAAGATGGTGTTTCAACGCCAGTGCCAAGGCGGTTTCGTTACCGGGCTTCCCGTCGGAAAGGTCGGCACGGATCTGATCCAGGGCAAATAGCCGAACGAGGTGGCCATTGGTTTTATGAACGGCGGGATTGCCGTTGCCGATGGAAGTGCGGACGGCTTTCCATATCTCGGACTCGCCGGACAGGGTGCGAAGCAGGTTTGCAAGATCCGTTTCAATGTTTGCGGTGCGGGGCACGGAGTGGAATCCGGAGAGACGGTCCAGTTTTTCAATGAGCCGGTGCGGTCCGTGGCCAACCTGGAAGTCGAACAGCCGGATGTTGCTTTGGCGCTCCATGGCCTGCCGAAGCTTTTCCCCGGAGTCGAGGCTCCAGGTCTGCGGGCCGTGAATCCAGATGACATCGGTGGGTTGCCGGCTTGTCAGTGCCTTGCGCAGGGCGGCGCTGCTCTCCTTTCCTCCACACGCCTTGATTCTGCCTATGTCTTTGGGGCTGATTTGCAGTGGTTCGTCGTCGGCCACAAGCACGGTAAGGGGAATGCCTTGGGGTAGGCTATCCATGCTTGCAGCAATTTTGCCGAGATGATCTTTCATGCAGGCTGAGCTGTCGATCACGAGAACGAGATGGCCGGGTTTTTTGCTGGCAGAAGGTTTGATTTCCTGCAGCACGGTCAGGTCGTCGGCTTGTGCCCAGCAGCTGGATACGGTGCTTTCTGTATGGATCGTGGCGGCTGACGAGTTGAGGTCGGCGTCGGCAAGATCGTCAATCATGAAATCTTCGATCCAGACGGCATGCCGTACACTGTCCGGAATGCGGAAGTTGCGTTCGAGCAGGTGTGGTAGCCGCAGGCTACGTCCGGTTTCGGAAGGGATGGTGAGCGGTGCGGTGATGCCGATGCGGATCTTCATATCGCCGTTGGCGGGCACGGGATAGCACTGCATCAGTACGCGGTCGGGGCCGCAGGTGGTAACGAGTACCGGATCGCGGCGTCGGCGTACGACTTTCTTGTAGGCTTGTTTAACCTGGCTACGTCCGCCAAAGGCGGCTTCTCGTTCTTCGCCATCGATCCACAGAGTGAGCCGGGAAACGACCGCGCCGGTCGGCAGGGCAATCTGTGCGCGGGCCTCGCGCTCCCATTTCCAGTCGTTGTGGAAAACCATGGTCCATTCGAGGTAGGCAGTGGCGGCATCGGAGTTGACCATGCCGTCGATGCGCGAATCAACAATGGAGAGCCCCTTGAGCCGTCCGGCCACAACGTCGCCACCTGTTTCGGGATCCCAGTCGAATTCATTGCCGGGATTGCGCCGGGTACGTATGCCGAGAGTGGGCGAGGCGATTGTGTTGAATGCTTTTCCGGTGGTGCGGTAGTAGATGTTGCGTGCCTGTTCGGGGCGGACGTGTCTGCCTTGGTTGATGAGCCACGAGATGGGATCGCCCGGCATGTTCGCGCCGAAGTAGCAGGCGCGGTTCATAAGAACTTCATCACCTGCAAAACGCAGCAGCTTGATGCCTTTGGACTGGGTCTTCAGTGAATCGGAGGCCGCCATGGAAAGGCCGGCTTTGGTGAGGTACATCGGGGTGGAAAAAAGTGCGATGGCCGCCAATCCGGCCAGTATGCCTGTCCAGAAGAGAGGAAGCTTTTTCCGATGGTGGCGTTTGAGCAGGAAATGCATGCGCGACGCGGCAAGCAGGCTGAGTAGCGGGGCAAGAGGAAGAAAGCAGAGCAGGCCGATGCCGAAGTAGATGACGGCGGCGAAACCCAGGAATGCAAACGGGGTGATGGTGATGAACATCAACGTGTAGTAGGCTGCCGTTGCAATGGCCATGCCGGAAAGCAGTCCCTGCC
>JBDLHZ010000317.1:0-3288 GCA_039715135.1 Verrucomicrobiota bacterium | reverse complement strand
ACATGGGTACCATCAAGAAATGGCGCAAGAAGAAAATGTCGAACCACAAGCGCCGCAAGCGCCGCCGCTCGGATCGCCATAAGAAAAAATAGGCCTTGATCGCCTGACACTGCTTTTCAACAAGGCTGAAGCCCCCGGGCTTCGGCCTTGCTTTGTTTAATCGGGAAACGCAACGTTTAAACCGTTCAAGGTTCAAGCCGTTCAATGGCTTTTCCGACATCACCTACTTCAACCGCACCTTCCGCAAGGCCATCGGCAAAACCCCCTCCGAATACCGAAAGCATTTCACCGATTCCGACGCGATGGCGTAATGCGTAAAAAATTTGTCTTTGTCAAAGTCAATTACGCATCACGAATTACTCGTTATTCTACATACCGATAATTAAACCGCCCGAGGGGAGCGACATCCCCGTCGAGATAGAACTGCATGATGTCGGCCGAGGGATCGACGTTGTCCATCCACTTGAATTCCAGATCCAGTGGCTTCCCTTCCGGCAAATTCAGGAGATCGCGCGGAATGGCGATTTCCATTTTGGAACCAGCGGCCTTGTAGTCCACCCGCCCAGCTTCAGCCCACTTCCAATCCATGGAGCTTTTTCCCAGCTCCGCCTTTCCGTCCGATCCATATGAACTGATCACGAAATCGTACCCTTTCCATCCGGTGACCTTGTCCCGGTCGATATCGATCAGCAGCTGCATCCATTTTTCATCGGTGTGGCTCGTCAGGGATGCGGCGGTTTCGACGAGGAAACAGAGGTTCTTTTCATCGCGTGCGATCTTCGCGCCGACGATGTCGTTCCGGCCCGTGTCGTTGGTGTAGTGGAGATGCTGGCCGGGGTTTTCCTTATCGATATACCCGTACCCATCGCGATGCCCTGCATCTCCCTTGCTGTCCTTAAACGATGGCACCACATCGACCCAGTCGTCAAACTTCCCATCGATTGAAATGGTCTTTTCCCCCGAAGCTGGCTCGGGCTTTTCCATGCCCTTGAATTTCCGGATGTTGTCAACCATCTGGTAGTAGTAGTTGTCGCCGTAGCCGCCCTTCATCGGTTCGATATCGCGGCTATGCTCCTTGTCGAATGCGTCCGGAAAGGCGTTCTCCACCTCCTGCCAGCTTTCGAACCGACCCATGACCCATTCGTTCCATCCCGTGATGAAGACCATATCGGGATCGACCTCCAAAGCGCGATCCCACTGCTCCTGGAAGTTGTAGCCATAGAGGTAGGAGTCGTCGGTCAACCTGCTGAAGCCGTCGGCCTTCGTATAGCTGCGCCCATGGATTTTCCTGCCGCTCATGGCGGATAGTCCATGCGTCTCCTCGGACCAGTTTTGGGCCACGCCAACGGTCATGAGCTCATATCCGCCGGACTCTTTTTTCACATAGCCATGCTGCGGTGCGTTTTCCAGCCAGCCCCAATGATCGGGCTGGCGCGGACCGGTGTCGTAGGTTGGCTGCCCGGGGCGAAAGGTGAAGAAATCCTTGATGGCACCGGCCTTGGCCTTGATTTCATCGGGCAGACCCGCGAGATCCATCGATTCGGGATAGGCCATGACGACGGGCTTGCCGTGCCATATGAACCACGAATCCCTGTATTTTCCGGGCTTGTACAAATCGTCGTAGAGCTGCGACAACGAACTGGCCGTGTTGGTGCCGGCAGCGAAAGGAAGCATGAAGGCAAACTGCGGCACATCCACCCCGTCCGCCCGCGCCTCGGCCATCACTTCGGCAACGGCCTCGTAGCCCGGCTTCCAGGTAAAATCGCCGTTGGTGGCATCGTAGAACAGCACATCCACGCCCGCCGCGCCCAGCATTTCAAGCTGCTTGCGGATCACCCACTTGTCCTTGCCGTCGTAGAAATCGAACAGGGGCTCCGTCCAGAAGAACGAGCCGCTGCCGGTGTAGCGCGCCCACAACGGATGATCCCAGTCGTTGGACATTTCGGGATTGTGTTTAAGGATCCGGCTCAGATCATAGTCCTTGCTGTGGGTCGAATGGCCGGCATGCCACGTCCAGAAAAACATCGCCACCGTCTTGTCGGGACGAACCGGCCCCGCCTCTTCGTAGGTCGGCAACGCACGCCCCAAATCATCCGTCGCCGGATGGTTCACGCCTGTGCTTTGGGCGTGGACTCCCAAGGCCGTGCCCACCAACAACACCCCCAACTTCACCTTATCCATTATAAGCTCCTGATTAAAACCGGATGGCATGGTGGCATACAACCAACAGGGAGTACAGAACAACGCGCCCTCCTACGGAGAGGCACGTCCTACACCAAAACAACTCTCCTACCCGCGTTCAGGCTGTTGATAAAGTTTCGGCTATAAGCTATTGATTGCTATTTTTGCTTTCTGGAGTGCGGTGGCAACCAAAGGGCGACACCGCTTTCCGATTGAACGGCAATTGGTTGCATCGCCAAAGCGCAGTCGCGACTATCGTCTTGCCTGCGCACTCCAAATTTTCTACTCCGCCCTGATCTCCAAGTGCAGGAAAGCTTGATCCACGCCGGTGATCGGGATTTCGTTGGTGATGGCCTCGAACTCGCCGTCAATGGCATTGGTACCGGTTTCGTATCCATGGCCGAGCGGCAACCAGGCCGCATCGAGCAGGTTGGTCTTGTAGGCCAGTTCATAGTCCAAACCGCTCGCGGCTGAAGCGTAGCGGCGGGGATGGACATAGGTGAGCCAATCAAGGGAGAAGTCGGCTGATAGGCCGGCTTCATCGGTATCAAACACGTTCGGATCCATACCGAGGGCATATTCGAGAAGGTTGTTGAAGCCATCCCCGTCGGTGTCGGCGGTGAACAACGCGTTGGTGGTCGAGAGGCTGTGCTCCTGCGCCCATGCCGGATAGGGAGGTTTGGATACAAGCACGTCGATGGCGAGGTCGTCGTAGCGCATGTCGACGATCCCGTCGCCGGAGGAACTGTCCACATGATTCCGCAACTCAACAAAACGGTGGCCATCCACAAAGGCCGTCGGGTAGGTTCCCATGTCGTAATCCCCGGACAACGCATCCCAATAGGTCAACTGGACCGTGTTCGACGCCTCGTTGAAGGTGGCGACAATATCGTAATGCAGGCCGGCAATAGAATATGGGTCGGTATATTCGGCAACAAGGATTCCGTTCGTCCAAACCCGGTAGGTGCCGTTGGAATGGATGTTGAAGGCAAACCCGGCGCCGCCCGGCGTGTTTGCCGGATTGCCGACGGCGAATCCGGCCCACCCGTCAAATTCCACGTCTGAATCAAGCCGCCCCTTGTAGCTCAGTGTCCAGGTTGCATTGCG
>JBDLHZ010000316.1:0-3303 GCA_039715135.1 Verrucomicrobiota bacterium | reverse complement strand
TTTGCCGTTCAAACAGAAAGCGGTGTCGCCCTTCGGTTGCCACCGCACTCCAGAAAGCACAACAACGATTCAGGTCAGATGTGATCCACAAGATAGTCCTTCACGGCATCGATATCGTTGGCAATGGGATCGCAGCGGGTTTCGGCGTTGGCGAGGGCATCGAGGGTGGGATGGTGCACGGCTTCGCCGGTGGCGTCGATGATGGCCTGGGTGAATTTGGCCGGATGCGCGGTGGCGAGACAGATGGTCGGTATGGTTTCGGAGTGGTATTGCTCGGCAACGAATACGCCGACGGCAGTGTGCGGGTCGAGTACATAGCCGAATTCATCCTTGTAGCGCCTGATGGTTTCGAGCGTGGCGGCGGTATCGCCGCGACCGGCAACGAAGAGGTCGTCGACCACGCCGTCTTCGTTGAGGTCGACGGAGAGCGATCCGCTTTCCTTGAAGCCATCCATGAGGGCAACAAGCCTTTCGGCGTCCTCCCCCACCTTGTAATAGAGGTAGCGCTCGAAGTTGCTGGCCACCTGGATATCCATCGACGGGCTAAGGGTCGGAACAACGTCGGCCATGCCGTAGACCCCGCTGTTGAAGAAGCGCGAAAGGATGTCGTTTTCGTTGGTGGCGAGAATGAGCTTGCTGACCGGTAGGCCCATGCGCTGCGCAAGGTAGCCGGCGAGAATGTCGCCAAAGTTGCCGGTCGGCACAGAAAACTGCACGGACTTTGCCCCGGTCTTTTCCATGGCGCGGAAAGCGGCATGGAAATAGTAGACGGTCTGCGCCAACACACGCGCCCAATTGACCGAGTTGACGGAACCAAGCGAATGCGCTGTCTTGAAGTCCACATCGCCAAAAGTGGTTTTCATAATGTTTTGGCAATCATCGAAGGTGCCTTCGACCGCAAGGTTGAAGACGTTGGTGTCGAGCACGCTGGTCATCTGCTTTTCCTGCAACGGGCTGGTGCGCCCGGCCGGATGCATGATGAAAATATTAATGTTCGGCTTGCCGCGCACGCCATGAATCGCCGCGCTGCCGGTATCGCCGCTGGTGGCACCAAGAATGTTCAGCTTGCCGCCGCGCTGTTCGAGAATATAGGCAAACAGGTTGCCGAGAAACTGGAGGGCGACATCCTTGAACGCCAGCGTCGGGCCGTGGAACAGTTCCAATATCTGGAAATCACCGACCTCGACGGAGGGCACAACCTCGGCACTGTCGAACGCGGCGTAGCTATCGGAAATCAACTCCGCCAAATCGGCCGGAGGGATATCGGTGGCGAACAGGCCCATCACCTCGAACGCCAGCTCGGTGTAGGAGAGCTGCGCCCATTCTTCGAGCCTATCTCCAACTTGTGGCAGTTGTTCCGGCAGCAACAGGCCACCGTCCGGCGCCAGCCCCGTCATGACCGCATCCTGAAAACCAACCGGCTCCATTCGCCCGCGTGTACTGATGTATTTCATGGCTCAATCCTTAAAAACAAAGCCGGATCATTCAACACAACCCGGCTCCGCAAAAGACAATTTCAACACTATAATGAGCCTGCCGACCACGAATTATGGCTACCACCCACCGCATCAAGCTGTCGGTCAAACTTCGTACCTTTAGGCGCACCTTTGATTTTCCCCCAATTCTTCTCGTACAAATCCCTGGTGGATTCCATCGCAACAACATTGCCGTCACTATCTTCCACCACGGCAATATAGCCTTTATACTTAAACCCCCTATTATCGGCAAATGTCATGTCCTGCCACTCAACCGAGGCGGGAGGACTCTTGAAGCTGAAGGTTTTTTTGTCGTCCTTGAACGATAGCGATTGGTCGGCACAGCTTATCAGCCAATGGATGTCACCATTTATCTGCTCCGCGAATACATACAAGTACGCCTTGAAGTCGCGACTGCACGGCGCCTTGCTGGTCTTTTTCACGATAGCCGAGCACTTGATCGTTTCCCTTTTTCTTTTATAGCCGGTTGCTGAAAATTCATTGTTTTGGTTTTTGTCGACATCAACTTCAATATCGATTTTAGGGGGAACCACGGCTGCGAGATATTCTTGATCCTTGGCACATAACCCATCAATGGGAATTTTTAGTGTTTTTCCTCCGCTAGTTTTCAAAACAACCTTGCTACTGCCAAACATGCTCTTGAATTCGGCCTCGATAGTATCTCCCGTTTTGGAAGTCCAAGTACGCATTTCCGCACCAGAAACGCCCGCCCATAAGATCGACAACATAATGATATTCAATACTCTCTTCTTCATCTTAACTCCTTATCCTTTACCCACGCCGGTCTTTGACTTCATTTTAATACACAATCGTTAAAACACACACAAAATATATGGAAATATTTGCGAGAGATCTGCCGGTGTCTAGAATAATTTTGCTTCATATCCCCCTTGGATGTAATGTAGCGTCAATTCAATGAACCCTACGGAACTTTTATGAAAACCCCTGAACAGATCCAGAAAACAGCAATTGAATTGTTGCCGCTCTATTCGCAGACGGAGGCCGACCTGCCCGACCGACCGCTGTGGGAGCATCCGGAGATCGACCAGGTGGTCGAAGTCCTGCGTATCGTTTCCGACATCCTGTTTCCCGGCAAAAGCAATCCCGAGCCGGTCGATTTCCAGGAATTCTTCATTCAACAGCTGGAAAACGCGGCAGAGATCCTCCAGCCGGAAATAGAGAGAGCCCTGCCCTTCCGCTGGATGGCCGCCGCCGACCTTCATGAAAAACGGGAAACCATTCAAAACCTCGACCAGGCCTCGGCAGAAATCGTGAACACCTTTATCGCATCCATTCCGCATATCCGCAGAATGCTGGTCGAGGATGTGAAGGCCGCCTACAACGGCGACCCCGCCGCACTCAGCTATGCCGAGGTCAAGCTGGCCTACCCCGGCCTCGTGGCCATCACCTCCCACCGCATCGCCCATGTGCTCCATCGTCTCGATATTCCGCTCATCCCGCGCATGATGAACGAGTGGACGCACTCGCTCACCGGAATCGACATCCATCCCGGCGCAACCATCGGCACAGGCTTCTTCATCGACCACGGCACCGGCGTCGTCATCGGCGAAACCTGCCACATCGGCAACAACGTCAAGCTCTACCAGGGTGTCACCCTCGGAGCAAAGAGCTTCCCGCTCGACGAGCACGGCCGCCCGATCAAGCACATCCAGCGGCACCCCACCGTCGAGGACGACGTGGTCATCTACTCCAACAGCACCATCCTTGGCGGCAAGACCGTGATTGGCCGCGGCACCACCGTTGCCGGCAACGTCTTCCTGCTGCAAAGCACCCCGCCCGGCAGCCT
>JBDLHZ010000315.1:0-3333 GCA_039715135.1 Verrucomicrobiota bacterium | reverse complement strand
GGTCGAGGGATCGGGGATCGGAACCGCACGCCATGCGCAGGGCGCGGGCGGCGGCCTTGAAGATCGCCTCGATGCAGTGGTGCAGGTCTTCGCCAAACTTCAACTCGATGTGCAGGTTCATCTTGGCGGAGTCGCAGAACGAGCGCCAGAAATGCTTGATGATCGTGACGTCGAAGTCGCGGATATACTTTTCCTGAAGCTCCACGTTGTAGACAAAGTATGGCCGTCCACCCAGATCGAGGCAGACATCGGCCTGCGCCTGCGCCTCGTCCATCGGCAGCACCCAGAAGCCGTAGCGGTTGATGCCCTTGCGGTCGCCCAGTGCTTCGTTGAACGCCTCGCCCAGAACGATGCCGACATCCTCGACAAGGTGATGGTAGTCGGCGGCGATGTCGCCGGTCGCCTTGATCTTGAGGTCGAACAGCGCATGCTTGGCCAGCAGGTCGAGCATATGGTCGAAAAACGGGATGCCGGTGGAGATTTCATAGTCGGCCTTGCCGTCGATGTTCAACGTCAAGTCGATCTGCGTTTCCTTGGTGTTGCGTTCGATATGGGCGGTGCGCGGCTTTTCCATGACAATCCTTATTACGGTGTTTCCACTTCCTTGGAGACGCCATTTGTGGGAGCCGAAGTATCCGGTGCGACAATTTCAATGGGTTCGGCCAATCCCGTCGGTTCCCCGTTGTCCGTTGCAACATCATCAACCTGCAATGCCGCGATGGCGGCGGCCGCGCTGTCGGCAACCATTTGGTAGTGGCGGATCATAACCTCTTCATGGAGGTTGTCGATAGTATCCATTTTTTCGGCCGTTTCGTTGTTGGCCTCATTATTGGCGAGTACGGCATCTGCGAGTTCCGCCACTTTTACCGTGTTTGCGGCACTCATCACCTTGGCCGCCTCCGCATTCCCCAGCATCACTTTCACTTGGGCCAAAGCGGCATCCAACTGCTTCTGCAGCGATGTTATAGCATCGGCCTGTGCCGCGTTTTCCCCCAATGCCGCAACGGAAGTTTGCTTCAAAACATTGATCGACGCCTCGTGCGCCTCGCTTGTCGCACGGTAGTCCCGGTGCGATGCATCGATCATTTCCTGCACTTTCGAAGAGGTGGTGCATCCAGCCGCGAGCAAAAGCAAGCCCAGCGTGGTCGTTGAATATGCGGTTTTCATGGTTGTCTCCTTGGAGCGGTTTTCATTTAGAAGAACAACGCTAGGGCCAACCCCTCCTGCCGTCAAACCATTTCAATCGCTTCCATGGCTCCCAAAACACACCCCATTAAATAGTACCGTTTTTGTGCTTGATAATCCCGCCGCAACGCCGTATCTTATGATCCATTAAGAGCGAAAGGGAACAAATGGCCTCGATTACATTAGAAGGAAATCCAATTTCAACCATCGGCAACCTGCCCGCCACCGGCGCGGCGGCTCCGCCCTTGAGCGCGGTGAAGACCGATCTCTCGGAATGTACGCTGGAGGAGCTTTCAGGGAAAAAAGTTGTGCTTAACATTTTTCCAAGCATCGACACCGGCGTATGCGCCGCGTCCACCCGTCGCTTCAACCAAGAGGCATCCGCACTGGAAAATACCGTCGTCGTTTGCATCTCCGCCGATCTTCCGTTTGCACTCGGTCGCTTCTGCGGAGCCGAAGGGCTTGAAGACGTGGTTCCCGTCTCCATCTTCCGCAATCCGGGGTTTGGAATCGAATACGGCGTAACGATCACTGATGGCCCGCTGGCCGGACTGCTGTCCCGCGCCGTGGTCGTCATTGACGAGTCCGGCAACGTGGCCTACACCGAGCAGGTACCGGAAATCACACAGGAACCCAATTATGAAGCCGCACTCGCGGCACTTTAACCCATTTCTATTATCACTCCCCCCAACAGAACGGGTCGCCTCCTCCCCCTTGGCGGCCCGTTCACCTTTTTCCTCCAATCTCTTTCCCTTTCCCTTTGCGTGGGCGGGGGGATTCGTGTATCACCCGCGCCATGGAAAAAACAGAGAGCAAAAGGGTTGTGGCGATTGTCGGGCGCCCAAACGTCGGGAAGTCGGCACTGTTCAACCGGCTGGTCAAGCGGCGCGTTTCGATCGTCCATGAAGAGGTCGGCGTCACGCGCGACCGCGTGGCGTGCGAGGCCAACTGGGACGGCGAGCGTTTTGAACTTATCGACACCGGCGGACTCGGCCACTTCGACAAGGAGGTCAGCGACGACCAGATCATCGCTGGAACAGAGGCCCAGGCGGAAGTCGCCATTGCCGACGCTTCCTTCATTATACTCGTTGTTGATATCACCGCCGGCTTGGCACCGCTCGACGAGGAGGTTGCGCGCATCCTGCACCGCAGCGGCCGCACCGTGATCCTCGCGGCCAACAAGGCCGACAATTCCGACCGAGATGTAGATGCCTACGAATTCGACGCACTCGGCTTTCCGGTTTTCCCCGTTTCCGCCCTCCACAACCGCGGGATCAATGCCCTCATGGAAGAATTGGTTCCACAACTTCCGCACGAGGAAAATCCAACCGAGAAGACGCCGCTGCGCGTCGCCGTGGTCGGACGCCCAAATGCGGGGAAATCATCCTACATCAACCGCCTGCTGCACGATGAGCGCGTCATCGTTTCCGACATTCCCGGCACCACGCGCGATAGCATCGAGATCCCCTTCACGATTGGCAAGGGCGAAACCGCCCGCCACTACCAATTGATCGATACCGCCGGCGTGCAGAAGGATACCCGCACGCGCGGCGCGGTGGACTGGTTCAGCAACCTGCGCACTGACAAGAGCATCGAGCGCTCCGACGTCGTCGTCATGATGCTCGACGCCGAAACCGGCCCGACCGGCCGCGACAAGAAGGTGGCCGCAAAAATCATCGATGCGCAGAAAGGCTGCCTGCTGCTGGTGAACAAGTGGGATTTGGCCGAAGACGCCGACCAGGAAATCACGCAGACCCAATACCTGCCCGCCCTGCGCAAAACGCTGCCCTTCATGGGGTTTGCCCCGGTGGTGTTCGTCTCCGCCAAAAGTGGCTACAACATCAAGCGCAGCATCGAAGCCATCGACTATGTCGCAGCGCAAACCCGCACCGAAATCACCACCGGCGTGCTCAACCGCGTTATCCAGCAGGCATGCGACCGCTACCCCCCGCCCATTGCCAAGGGAAAGCGGCTTAAGATCTACTACGCCACCCAGACCGGCACCGAGCCGATCTACATCAAGCTTTTCGTCAACAACCCCGCCAACGCGCGCTCCAACTGGACGGCCTACCTCAAGAACCAGCTGCGCGATGCCTTCGGCCTTGAAGGCGCACCCATGTTCATCAAGCTCGTCGCCCGCTCCCGCCC
>JBDLHZ010000314.1:0-3340 GCA_039715135.1 Verrucomicrobiota bacterium | reverse complement strand
GCTCGGCATGTCGGGCGGGCAGCAGCAGCGCCTCTGCATTGCCCGCGCGCTGGCCATCAAACCGGAAATCCTTTTGATGGACGAACCCACCTCCGCGCTCGACCCCAAGGCCACCGCCAAGATCGAGGACTTGATCGGTGAGCTGCGAAAGAACTACACCATCGTCATCGTGACCCACAACATGCAGCAGGCCGCGCGCGTATCCGAGCTCACGGCTTTCATGTACGAGGGGGTGCTGGTAGAATTTGGTAAAACAAGGCAGTTGTTCACCAACCCGGAAAACCCGCAGACCGAAAACTACATTACAGGAAGATTTGGATAGGAGCGTAACGAGTAATCCGTAATGTGCAACCACGGATTACGCATCACGAATTAACTCCAAAAGGAGACCCCATGGCAAAGCATCTGGAGAAGGAACTCGAACGGCTCAAGAAACTCATCTACTCGCTTAGTGCGCGCGTCGACGAAAGCCTTGAACTTGCGGTAAAGTCGTTTCAGGAAAGCGATATCAACATGGCGCAAAAGGTGATCGAAAACGACAGGGTCATCGACGAAATGGAAATCGAGGTCGAGGAGGAATGCCTGAAGGCCCTCGCCCTCTACCAGCCCGTTGCCATCGACCTGCGCTTTATCGTTGCCGTCATGAAGATGAACAGCGACCTCGAACGTATCGGCGACCTCGCCGCCGACATTGCCAAAAACGGCATAGCCGTCAACGAAGCCGCAAAACCAAAAATTCCGCTGGATTTGCACCAAATGACCTATCTCGTAAAGGCCAGTGTGCGCAAATGCCTGGATGCCCTTGTAAACATCGATCCCTACCTTGCCCGCGAAGTCATCAAAGAGGACGAGGAAATCAATGCCATGAAGTCCGAAATGAAGAGCGAGATCGTGGCGGCACTACAGCGCGAACCCGAGCATGCCGAAATGCTCATGGCGCTTCTCGCCCTCACCAGCCGCCTCGAACGCATTGGCGACCACGCCTGCAACATTTCCGAGGATGTCATCTACATGGTCGAGGCGGAAATCGTCCGCCACCACCCCGCCGACTAAGGAACCAAAGCTTCCCTCCCCCGCCGAACGCCGCTAACAAAATGCTAACATTTAAGGGTTAGCTTTCCGTTAGGTTTTTGCTAGGTTCGCCGCGCAATTTTAAACCGAACCTAAAGGGGAATTTCATGGACGCTGGATTGTTTTTCAAAATCGCATCGCAGGTAATCGGGGGACTCGGAATTTTCCTGCTGGGAATGAAACACATGTCGGAGGGCTTGCAGGCCGTGTCCGGCGACCGGCTGCGCAAAATGATCGGCGCCGTGACCAACAACCGCGTCATGGGCGTAATCATGGGGTTGCTGGTAACTTGCCTTGTCCAATCCAGTTCGGTCACCACGGTGATGGTGGTCGGCTTCGTCAACTCGGCCATCATGACGCTCATGCAGGCCATCGGCGTGATTCTCGGGGCAAACATCGGTACCACCATCACGGGCTGGATCCTAGTATTGAAGATTGGCAAGTATGGCCTGCCGATGCTTGCAATCGCAGCGTTTTTCTTCCTGTTCTCCAAGAACCAGCGCGTGCGCTATATCGGCATGGCGGTCATGGGTGTCGGCATGGTTTTCTTCGGCTTGGAGTTGATGAAAAACGGTTTCAAGCCGCTCCGTTCGCATGAAGAGTTCAACGCGTGGTTCCACGCCTTCCAGGCCACCTCCTACCTCGGCATCGTCAAATGCGCCCTTGTGGGAATGATCCTGACCATGATTGTCCAGTCGTCCTCGGCCACGCTGGGTATCACCATCGGCCTTGCCGCAACCGGCGTGATCGAGTTCCGCACGGCCGCTGCCCTGGTGATGGGCGAAAACATCGGCACCACGGTCACCGCCCTGCTCGCCTCCATTGGAACCAGCACCAACGCCAAGCGCGCCGCGTATGCGCACTTTTTCTTCAACGTGATTGGCACGGCATGGTTCATTGCCATGTTCCCGGTCGCCATCAAGGGGCTTTCGGCCTTGATCGCCACCAAGACCGGCTACAACCCGCTGGAGATCGGTATCGACAACATGGACGATGGCGAATTCGGGCAGGTCATTACTGCGGGAATCGCCCTCACGCATACCACGTTCAACGTGGCCAACGTGATCATTTTCCTGCCTTTCGTCGGCCTGCTCGCCAGGTTCGTGACGTGGCTGGCACCCGACAAGGAAACCAAGGAGGCCGCCCACCTCACCTATCTCGATGTGCGCATGCTCGACACCCCGGCACTGGGCATTGTCCAGTCGCAGGGCCAGCTCAACTTCATGGCTGAAAGCGTCGAGGGCATGATGGGCCAGTTGCGCACTTGCCTGGACGAGGGAGTCGACAACGCCAAGCTGGTTGAAAAGATTTTCCGCCGCGAAGAGATCCTCGACAACGTCCAAAAGGAAATATTCCTGTTCCTCAGCCACATGGTCGCGGGCCAGGTGCCGCTGGAAGTCAGTGAAAAGGCGCACATGCAGATGCGCATTGCGGACGAATATGAATCACTTTCCGACTACATCGTAAATGTGCTCAAGGGCGCAAAGAAAATGGAGCAGAACAAGCTTCCCATCGATGGCTCCGCCAAGGAAAAGCTTCTCGCCCTGCACGACCGCGTTGCAACCTACATAGTCAAGATCGCCGAATACATGAAGGATGAAAGCAGCGACCATCTGGCTTGGGCAAACAGCGAGGGCGCGGCCATCAGCGATCTCATGAAGGAGATACGCCGCGAGCACCTTGAACGGTTGCAGAAGGAGGAGGTTTCGCCCTACTGCAGCCTAGCCTACACGGACATGCTCAACTTCTACCGGCGCATGAAGGACCACGCACTCAATATTGCAGAGGTCGTCGCTGGCGAAAAATAGGGGGAACGATCCGGGATGCGAGATACGGGATAAGGACAGGGGTCTTGATCCCGAATCGCGGATCCCGCATCTTGTATCGGTTTGGTCGGACGCGAACCATAACCATTGTTGAATATATTCCTCACACTCTCCTAATATTCCAACTCTAGAAATACACGCATGAAACAGGGAAATTGGATCTTGAACCATAAACCGAATGGAGAATCAGACATGAGCAAGAAGTTGGCATATGTAATCATTGCAATGGGTATCACAGTATCGGCCGCGACCGTATTTGCCGCCGACGAAGCGGCCGCGAAGACTGACGGAAAAACCATCGCTGAGCGTGTGGAAGCCCTCGAAAAAGGTGCAAAAAAATCCGACTGGACCGACAAGATCAAGGTCAAGGGCGATATCCGCGCCCGCTTCGAGCACCGGGAAAAGGATGGTGCAACAGACAAGTCCCGGTTCCGTGGCCGTGC
>JBDLHZ010000313.1:0-3342 GCA_039715135.1 Verrucomicrobiota bacterium | reverse complement strand
CTGGTAGTCGTTGTAGATGCCGTTCAGGATGACGGTCGGTGACGGAAATATCTTGATGATGTTGGCGATGCCGACGGCGAGCGCGCGACTGCTCCCGCCAAGGAAATCCCACCATTCATCGCCGGTTCGTTCATCGCCGGCTGGCCAGATGCGGCCCGAGGCGAAGGAGTCGAGGCAGCCGGTCTGACCGCAAATGCATTCCGGGCCGTCCGCGCGGATGCGCATGTGCCCCAACTCACCGCAAAACACATCCTCCCCCGCCAAAAACTGTTCCCGCGCAAACAACGCCGCGCCGATGCCATAGCGCACCAGCACGGAGAGAAAGGTTTTCTGCCCGATGCCCGCGCCCGACCGGCGCTCGTATTCGGAGACGCAAAGCATGTTGTTCGCCCCGGTGAATTCCATGTCGAGGGAGTCGAAAAGGGGCTGCACGGCAAAGTCCACCCACCGACCGGGCGGCAGGTAGGCGTGAACGTTTTGTTTTTTGCGATGGTACAGCCCCGGCAGCCCAAGACCCATGCCCGCAATATCCTCCGGATCCACCTTGCTGTTGCCAACGGTTTCGCGGATCAGTTCCGCCCATTCGGCAAGAATGCGTTCGGAAGACCAGGTGGTGTCGATGTTGCGCCGTCCGCAGACAACGGGCTGCCGTGCGCAGTCCAGGACGCAGGCGCGAATGGCCGATCCTTCCAGATCGGTGCCAACGACGTAGGCGAGATCGGGACGGGCAATCAGTTGGCTTGTCGGTCGGCCCGGCCGGTCGTTCTGGATTTTGTGTCCTTCGGAAACCCAGCCGCTTTCAAGCAGTTGATCAATGATCCGGCTGATCGAGGCTTTGGTCATGCCGGTGTGCCGAACCAGCTCACCGCGCGTGGAAAGGCCGAGGCGCGCCATTTCGGTGAACAGCAACGCTTGCGATATTCCGGTTCTAGCCATGTTCAGCCCTTTTAGTCATTTATTAAAATAATCCATTTACAGCAATTTTATCAGCAAAACAAACCATATATTTACAAAATGCAGGCGGTGAGATGCCAATTAGTCTCATATTTTAGTTGAAATTGATATTTAGTCATGTATTAAACTAAATATCAAACACGAGGAGACCATAATAGGAAGATGTTACTACAGAATTTAACAGGGATTTTTGAGTCGTTGCTTTGTAGTCCCGTCAAAGTGGAGCGGAGACGGTCGATTTTACGAACCTTGCTCCCTCCACTTTGTTTCGAGAGAACTACAAAGAAAACCTTTGGAGGAGAACGAATATGAATGAAAATGAACAAATCATCAGCGGATTGATTGAGAAGGCGCGAGCCGCTCAGGAGCAAATTGCCAACTACACGCAGGAGCAGATCGACGACCTGTGCCGGTCGGTGGCATGGCAGACCTATTGCGACGAAAACATCAAGGCCTGCGCCGAGGCGGCGGTGGAAGAGACCGGCATGGGCAACGTGCCCGACAAGCTGACCAAGCACAAGGTGAAGGTGCTCGGCTCCCTGCTCGAATCCCTGAAGGGGAAGACGGTGGGAATGATCGAGGAGGACGCGGAACGTGGCCTGCGGAAATATGCCAAGCCCGTCGGCGTGGTGGGCGCGCTGACTCCGGTCACCAACCCGACCGCGACGCCGGCGAGCAACGCGCTCGCTATCCTCAAGGGCGGCAACGCGGTGATTTTCGGTGTGCATCCGAAAGCCAAACGCTCGGCCAAAGTCGTCTGCGATTTCATGCGGGCGGGCCTGCGGGCCGTGGGCGCGCCGGAGGATCTGGTGCAGCATATCGAGGAGCCCACACTAGCTCTGAGCCAGGAGCTGATGCGGCAGGTCGACCTAGTGCTGGCGACCGGCGGGCCGGGCGTGGTGAAGGCGGCCTATTCGAGCGGAACGCCCGCCTATGGCGTCGGCGCCGGCAACGCGATCGCGATCATTGCCGAGGATGCGGATGTGCAGGATGCGGTTAAAAAGGTGCATCTCAGCAAGGCGTTCGACCATGCCACCTCCTGCTCGTCGGAAAACTCCATCATCGTACAGGATTCGGTCTACGACACCACCCTCGATGCCCTGCGCGGCGAGAACGCCTATATTTGCAGCGCGGAGGAAAAGACCGCGCTCGAAAATGTACTCTGGGTGCCGAACAAGAAGGGTGCCATTGGAATGAATCCGGCGGTCGTGGCGGCTTCGGCCCCAAAGATTGCCGGGATGGCCGGGATCGAAGTGCCGGCGGAAACCCGGGCCTTGGTGGTCGAGAGCGCGGATGCCAACGAGCAGACCCGCTGGCGCGGTGAAAAGCTCTCGCCGGTATTGTCGATCTGGCGCTATGGCGCATTCGACGAGGCGCTTTCGATCCTGAAGACCCTCACGGATTATGCCGGCACGGGACACTCGTCGGGCATCCACACGTTCAACGCGGATTACATTGAAAAGCTGGCCTTGGCGCAGAAGAGCAGCCGCATCATGGTTCGCCAGCCGATGGCCCCGGCCAACGGCGGTAATTTCTTCAACGGCATGCCCTCCACCGTATCGCTGGGTTGCGGTACATGGGCGGGCAACAGCACCACGGAAAACATCCACTGGAAGCACTTCATCAATGTCACCTGGGTCTCCGAACCCTTCGACCCGGTTCGCCCGGACGACGATGCCGTGTGGGGCAACTTCTGGGAAAAATATGGGGCATAAAGCTGCGTCTCGTTTCTTGTTTTTAAAAAAAAATATTTGACGGGATAACAGGATGATCAGGATGGGTATCCAGTAAATCATAAAAAACATCACAGCCTGAATGAGGCAATATATATAAATCCGGTTGATCCTGTTATCCGGTCAAAAAAATATTACCCACAGTCTTAGGGAAAGAAGGATCCATATTTATGAAGCTGTTTGAATACCAAGCCAAGGAACTGTTCGCCGAAGCGGGAATCCCGGTTCCGAACGGAACCGTGATCGAATCCGCGGACGATCTGTCCGCAGCGGTTGAAAAAATCGGGCTGCCCTGTGTGCTGAAATCGCAGGTGATGATGGGCGGACGCGGCAAGGCGGGGCTGATCCAGTTTGCCAAGACCATGGAGGAAGCCTCCGAAAAAACCGAAGCGCTTTTGGCCTCGGAGCATAACGTGCGCAAAATCCTGGTCGAGCAGGCGCTCGATATCGGGAAGGAGCTTTATCTGGCCATCACGGTTGATCCAATGACCGGCAAGGCGCTGGTGATGGGATCGGCCGAGGGCGGTGTGGATATCGAGGATCTGGCCGTCAATGCACCGGAAAAAATCGTCCGCCAGCTCGTCGACATCAAGCAGGGCATCCTGCCCTACCAACTCCGCAACGTCATGTTCGGTCTCGGCTTGAAGGGCGACCT
>JBDLHZ010000312.1:0-3375 GCA_039715135.1 Verrucomicrobiota bacterium | reverse complement strand
GAATTGAACGACTTCGGGGTCGGAGAACATTTTTAGTTCCCACACGCGTTGCCGCCACGCATGGGTCAGCGACTTTAGGTGATCCGATTCCATGGAGGGGTGGAAAACCAGTTCGGTAAGTCCGGGGGAAAGTGCACGGATCTGGGCCTTGAAATTTTCCACCTTTGCGTCGTAGGTGTCGGCAGAGTCGATATAGCTGAAGGCATCCAGTCTGGGCAGGGCATACTGGTTGACCAGTTCAATGGTGCATTCGTCGATCGGATAGCCGAGGCTTCGGTATTTGGCGACAACCTTCGGGTCGGAAAGCTCCATGGCATTGGCGGGAATTCCATAGTCCTCTGCCACGCGGAAAAAGACCTCTACATAGTCCGCGCATCCGTAAAGCGTGCCCATGTGGGTGTCGATGTGGTTCGGGCGGTAGCCCAAGGCAATGGCGTGGTCGATCTGTGCCCTGATCTCCTTTTCAACCTCTTTGGCGGAGGCATGTTGGATCACCTCGGCAACGGAGGGCCAGAGCTTGCCTTCTCCGTCGATAAGGCCGGGAACCTCGTTAGAGGGGGCGACCGGTCCCCAGCGGTAGTCTTTCCATTCGCTCGTCAGCGTCAGGTGCATGCCGAGGTCTTCCCTGGGATGGGCGATGGCCCATTTTATAAACTCTTCCGCCTTGGGGCAGGGCATCATGATGGCGGCGGACTGGATCTGGCCGGCCTCAAGCAACTGTGCGGTCGCGAGGTTGGCCTCTTCGCACATGCCCGCATCGTCGGCATGGAGCATGAGGATTCTTTTTCCGGCGGGGTAGCCGAGTTTCTCGGCGTTGGTTATTGCGTTTGCGCCGGCGGTGCTCAGTATTAATCCGGCGAACAAATACGTTACGTGCCCCCTCCGGGAGGCACGTCCTTCCACAACGTGGAGTGATCGCGTGGCGTTGTTGAAAAAACAACCGGTGTAGGACGCGACTCTTTTGAAAAAAGGTCGTGTATTTACCTGCCGGATTAATGATGCAAGGGAGAGAGGAATTAAATGTTTATATTTCATTTTGGTTTGTCTTATTGTTTGGAGCGTTGCTCTCCATTTGTTCATACCCTCAGGAAGATCTTCTTTTTGTAGAGATAGTACAGGCCAAGCCATTCGATGGCGAGCACACCGGCAGTGATGATCGCCGGGCCGAAAGCTCCGGCGGGTGTTTTCAGCCAGCCCAGCAGGAAGTTGGAGGTGTGGGTAAAGTCGATGAGTGCGGTGGCCATGTAGATGGTAATGGAGTTCAGGCCGATAACCCGGAAGGGAAAGGCCCATTTTTTCCACCCCTTCACATCGATGACGAAGTAGAAGAGGGCAAGGAGTAGGAAGCTGACGCCGCCGGCTAGCAGGTTGAAGGGAACGGTCGAGATTTTCTTGATGATGGGATAGACAGGATTCAGCGCAAGGGCCGCCGCAACCAGGCCTGCGCCCGACAGTGCCAGGAACAGGGCTTTCCTTCCGGGGGAACGGGCTGTTCCCCGAAGCAGGCTACCGGCAAGGGTTCCCATCAGGGTCACTGCTGCTGCTGCAATGATGCAAAGGACTCCTTCCGGATCGTAGGTCCCAAAGATGAGTTTCCCGGGGAGGAAGTGCTGATCGACCCAGGCATTGATACTCCCCTCCGGTGTCAGGTTGCCTGCTCCGTAGCCGGGCACCGGCACGGCGAGCTGAAGGATGGCGATACCGCCCAGAATCCCGGCGATCCACAAAATCCGCGCCTTGATCGTTTTCGTGTACATGGCGATCAGCGCCGCAAGGAAGTAGGCGATGCCGATCTGGCCCAGCACACTGGCAAACCGGGGATACTGAAAGCCGTCCCGCAGGGTGCCGTTGTAGATCAGGCCCAAAAGCACCAGCAATGCCATGCGCTTGAGAACCTTCCAGAACAGCTTTGTCCGCGAGATACCCTTTTCCTGTTTTGATGTGATGGCGTAGGGAATGGCCACGCCCGACATGAACATGAAGAGCATGAAAATGTTGTCGTAGAAGCGGAAGCCTTCCCATTCCACATGGCTATGCGTCTGCAAGGCCAGCTGGTGCAGCCAGCCCCAATCCACGGCCTGGGCCGCCGAGTGGAAGAACAGGCCGCCACCAATGATCCAGAGCATGTCGAATCCGCGAAGGGCATCCAGCGACTGCAGACGTTCGCCTTGTTCGGTTCGTGGAGTTTTGTTTTTCATGATAAATCTTTCGCGAAGAACGCTTTCCCTCGCAATGCTCGGGTGAAGCGTTGCTACACCTTTTTCCCCAAGGTGTAGTTCCGCTTCACCGCCGTAGGCGGAAAGCGGATCACTTTTTCTGTCTGGTGTCAAAATAGTTCACGTCCATGGCATCGAGCCGCTTGTATTGCTTGTCCATCCTTTTTGTAAAGCCGTCAAAGTCGCGATGCTCCTTTTTGCTCCAGACTACCTCGGCCATGGCCGACATTCTTGGCAGGGCCATATGTTCGACATCCGTCGGGGTTATCATTCCCTCGGTCCAGACATTGCCCTGCGCACCAAGAATGTATTTTGCCTGATCGGCATTGAGCTCGGAAGGAATGGGCTCGTAGGCGTAGATCTTGTCTAGGGTCGGAGCATCGTGCGGGTAGTTGAAGTAGCAATGGGAGGTCGGCGACATAACGACGGCATGCCCCGACCGTGCGGCGGCGATGCCGCCTTCGGTGCCGCGCCACGACATGACCGCGGCATTCGGTGCCAGCCCGCCTTCAAGGATCTCGTCCCAGCCGATGATTTTCCGGCCCTTGGCATTCAGGAATCTTTCCATGCGGGTGATGAAGTAGCTTTGTAGCTCATCGGTATCAGCCAACCCTTCCTGTTTCATGCGGTCTTGGCATTTCGGGCAGACTTCCCAGGTGTGCTTCGGCGCTTCGTCGCCACCAATGTGGATGCATTCCGACGGGAAAAGCTCCAGCACCTCCTCCAGGATGTTTTCAAGGAACACAAAGCTCTGGTCGTTTCCGGCGCAGAAGGGCGGGAGATAGTGTTCGTCGTCCGGTTTCCGCTCATAGGGTTTTCCGGTGCAGTACATTTCCGGATAGGCATCCAGTGCCGCCCGCGAATGGCCGGGCATTTCGATCTCAGGAACCACGGTGATGAAGCGGTCGGCGGCATACTGCACGACTTCCCTGATTTCCTCCTGCGTGTAGAACCCGCCATACTTCGGCTTGCCCTCGACGGCCGGCCCAACGAAATAATCCCACGCTTCCGTTCCGGTGCCTTCGCGCCACGCGGCTTTTTCGGTGAGCAGCGGATATGCCTTGATTTCGATGCGCCAGCCCTGGTCGTCCACCAGATGCCAGTGGAACGTATTCATCTTATGCATCGCCAGCAGGTCGATGTATTTCTTGATGAAATC
>JBDLHZ010000311.1:0-3394 GCA_039715135.1 Verrucomicrobiota bacterium | reverse complement strand
TCGGTGCAGCGACGGCCTGCAGCGATATTCCCGCAACAACAGAAAGAATGGCCAACCATGGTTTTCTAAACATAATCCATTTCATCATTACGTTCCAGCTCCCCAACAATCATCAATCCAACGCGGCTTCGCAGCAGATTTTTGATTTTAGATTTCCGATTGATGATTTGTGGGTCTGCGACGCCTTTAACAGAAAGAGGCCAATCGCGTGACCGCGTTGAGACGCGGACCGCGACTCTCACGCAGCGGCGATTGCCTGCCCTGCGCCCCGAATCGGTCGAGGGTGCTCTCGATACTTCGGAGCGAAGCCTCTTGACCTGCGTAGCCCCTTGGCAAAGCGGGTTGGCGAAGCGGGGAGTTCCAAAAATCATCAATCTACAATCATCGATCATCAATTTTTCCCATCAATCATCAATTCCAGGCGTCAGTTCCACGGTGCAGGCCTCATGCGGCAACAGCACATTTGGGCCGTCGAGAACGATGGTTGCCTTGCCGAGAACGACGGGTACGTCCGCATCAATGATGGTGACGATGTCCGATTCCCTGCATTCACGGTAGTCCGTGTATGGAATCCGCTTTACTTTGGCATGGACGCGTCCGTTCTTCGCCAAGCCTTCGACCTTATCGAGGTTGCGGATCACGATGCTCAGTTCGGTGTCGGATTTCGGGAGGAACCATCCGCAGAGGATTCTCGCCACGGGCTTGTCGCCGGAGAGGTCGTAGCCCGCCACTCCATCCAAGGGAATATCCAAACGCATGCGGTCGACCGCCACAATGTTTCCGACAATGTCGGCGTAGGCCTTGTAGGCCCACCAGACAGATCGGGGTCGCTTCGTGTCGTGCGTAAGTAGCCCATCCAAGGACTCATTGGTTCCATTATTGATCTTTTCCCGGGCAGCCTTGGCGCCTGAATCCCCCCAGCAGGAATTGGCCGCGCTTTCGACCTCGGGCGTCCGTTCGATTCCGGCAAACTGGCTGATCGCCGCGCCGGGGCTGGTGTGGAACAGCGCCGGTCGGGTTTCGTTCAATGAAATGCGCGTCGGGGCGGGCATGCCGCGCTCTCGCATGTATTCCTTGACCCACTCGACATGCTCCTTGATGCGCAGGCCGCTCTCCCAGCCAAAACCGATCTCGTGCCAAGACAATATTTCAGGAAGACAGTCGTTGGCATGGGCATAGTCGAGGAACGGACCGATGAACCCCCTGTCGAACCAATGGGCACTGGGGCCGACAACAACGGCATCGGGATCGATCTCGTGGATCTTTTTGTAGAGCCGCTTGTGTATCGGGAAATAGTGCTTCCGCCAGTCAGGAAACTTGTTGCCGCTCGGCTCGTTCCAGATGTCCCATTCAATCGCCAGTCCCTTCTTTTCCGCCTCGCGCATAAGCTCTTCAACCCGGCCCTCAAGCACCTTCCAATCGATGTTCCAGTCCTCGTCGTGCCAGCCGGACGGGAGTGCATCGCTTAAAACCAATTGAAAATGAGCAACCCCAAAGCCCTTCAGTCGATTATACAATGCCGGATCCAGCAGTTCCCTCCCCTTCCACTGGTTGCCGCGATAGCAGCGTATCTTCAGCGGCCCGACAAGCTCGTCGCCGGGCTCGGTGGCCGTGATCGAATGCAAAAGCCCCGATCCCTTGTGTGTGGCAGGGCCCAGCACCTTGCCCATGTCAACTTCCAGCGTGGTTGCCACAGGATGGCCCGCTTCACGGAAGGTGTCGATCACCTCGAACCGGATGGCGGCAATAGCCAGCTTGCCGTTGACGGCAAAACTGGCGCCAATGCGCCCGCGAGGCGAAGAGGTGTCGCATCCACTGCCTTCGACCCGACCGTTCGGGGAGGCATCGGGAAGATTAAAGACAAAGGTCTTCCACTTGCCCGTCGCGGTCTTGTTGGTTTCGACAACGTTTCGCGCATAGTATTCGCCGTCGTAGAGAAGCCTGAACCGGTCTGCATTGTTGTCGTGGACATCCAACTCCATTCGCAGATGGAGCCCCGCCCCGACGAGGGAGCGATCCTTCATCTCGATATGGATACTGGGCCAACCGTCCCTCCGCGGCGGAACCTGCCAGCATTCCCGCCCGTCAATCGCGACCAGGCAACTGGGCTGCTCCCCCCTGGGTGCCTGCTTCCGGTTTACCCAGACGCGGAAATGTTCGTTTTCAATCGAATAGTCGTTTTGGGGATCGACGCGATCGAGTTCAATGGACATCGCCTTGGTTGCCGTCCCTCCCGCAAACGCCCCCGTTTCGCACAATACGGAAGCCATGCAAGCCGGCACAACGACCCATTTCAAAAACCGTTCAATCATTCGTGGTATCCCTTCTGTTTTTAAATTCCGTATCCTCTACCATGAAAAACAGCGCAGGATTGAAAACCTGCGCCGCTATCTCCCAGGCCAAACATCGGCCAAACCTCAACAAACAGGATTATTCGTTGGATATGCCGAAGAAACCCACGGCATTGGTGGCATTCACATAAATCACCCGGCTGAGGCCGTCATCCGTAGCGGAATAGGTGAAGTTGGTGATGTCGAACGGGTTCCCCGGATCATCCGAATGCGCCACACGACTCCACCCACCGCCTGCCAGATCCACGCTGGCAACGGGATAGTTGCTCGCCAGGTTTCCGGTGACGACCTCCATCTTCATGATATCCCCGGAAACTTTCGACCAATCAAGAATCGTACTTCCGACCGAAGCGGGCCTTAGCGATACCGAATAGTTGTCGAACAATGTACCGGTTATATAGGATCCGAGCTCCAGATAGAGTTCGCCGTCGTTGTTGTCCCAATTGAACATCTGGCCACCCACCACGGTACCCCCCACATTGGCAACGGCAAAAGCGGGAGCGTCGTTTGTGAACGAGTTGAAGGCAATGTCGATCACGACGTGTTGCTGGTTCGTCGTTGACGGGAAGGCGTTGGTAACAAAGGTTGTACTGGAACCGTTGGTCCATTGCTGCACCCCGCCATATTCCTTGAACAAGATACCATAGTCGGTCTCGCCATGGATAACGCGCCGGTCGGGTTCAGGTTCGGAATACGGGGTGTGCCCGATGCTGAAGGATATCCAGTCGGCAGTCAGGTTCGTGGTGGCTGTCCAGTCGAACTCGACACGCAACCCGCCGGCATCGAGGATCGAGTCGCCTGTCATTCCCCAAGCCCAGTCAAAGCCGGCCAAGTTGTGCCGATGGAACCCTACGCGACCGCTTGTGTAGTCATTTGTAGGCGATGCATGCCCCACCATGCTGAGTTGGTTCCCGGCGATGGAATTAGTTTTCCGGTGCGTCTGCAACAGGGTCGTCGTGGCAAGCCTTCCGCTCCGGCGGCCCTCCAGGCTGGCATCGTCGAAATTGTTGGTGTCGGCCACATCGAAGTTGTCCATGAACAAC
>JBDLHZ010000310.1:0-3398 GCA_039715135.1 Verrucomicrobiota bacterium | reverse complement strand
GCATCGGTAATGGTTCGCCCGCGCTTTTGGTACCACCCTTTGAGGTGGCTGACCGTGGGGTGGTGGAGAACGATCTTTCGCTCAAGCAGCTGGCCGAGGGCATCGCGGGTAATATCGTCGACCGTAGGGCCGAGGCCGCCGCTGGCAAATACGAGGTCGACACGGCCCAATGCTTCCTTGACGGCGTTGACGATGGTTGGAATATCGTCGGAGATGGTGGTGTCGCGCACGAGCTGGAGACCGATGGCGGCGAGCACCCCTCCGAGGTCTTGCCCATGCGTGTTTAGCGTCCGGCCACTAAGCAACTCGTTGCCGATCGAAATGAGTTCTGCTTGATTGTTCATCCGGTGCTCCTCAAAATGTGCGGCTATCTTGAAGTTATGAATGAATCGAATCAATCCTTAAGCGTGGATACGGGCGGCCAGCGGCTGGATGTTTTTTTGGCGGTGGCGGTGCCGGAGGTGTCGCGCTCGCATTGGAAGGTATTGATCCAGGAGGGATTGGTGGCGGTAAACGGCGCGGCCTGCAAACCGAACCACAAGCTACGGGCGGGTGATGTGGTGACGTGGGCGATTCCGGAGGAAGCCCCGGCGGAGCCGCAGCCAGAGGAGTTGGAGCTGGATATCCTGTTCGAGGACGATGCGGTACTGGTGCTGAACAAGCCGCCGGGGCTGGTGGTGCATCCGGCCGTCGGCAATGAGTCGGGTACACTGGTGAACGCGTTGCTGTTCCACGATCCGGTTTTCCAAACCTTGGAGCGCGCGGGCATTGTGCATCGGCTCGACAAGGATACCAGCGGCGTGATGGTGGTGGCGAAGTCGGATGTGGCGATGGCCGAACTGCAACGCCAGTTCAAGGCGCGCGAGACGAAAAAGGAATACCTCGCGCTGGTATGGGGACATCCTCGGCCGGGCGGGCAGATCGAGACTTTGATTGGGCGGCATCCGAAACATCGGCAGAAGATGGCGGTGTTGGAGGAGGGCGGACGCGAGGCCATCTCGAATTTCAAGACTCTGGAGCAGTTTGCCGAAGCATCGCTGGTACAGGTGGGGATCGAAACGGGGCGGACGCACCAGATCCGGGTACACATGGCGCACTTGGGACACCCAGTGGTGGGCGACGCAGTGTATGGCCGTGCGCGGAAGAACAAGTTGCCGTTGGCGCCGAAGCGGCAGATGCTGCATGCGGCCAAGCTGGAGTTTATCCACCCGTTCACGGGGAAAAGGCTTTCCTTCGAGGCACCATTGTTTGATGATATGCACCGTCTTTTGGAACTTTTGCGGGGTAACTTTTCAGGATAGGGGTGAACAGAATAATTAGGACATAATAATTCCGAACAGCGGCAGAGCGGATAATTATTCTGTCTTAATCATTCTGTATGAAAACAGGATGCAGGGAACGAATGGCGGAAACCACATTCCATAGTTTGGTCGAGGATTTGGGGAAGTACCTTGAATACCAGCGCGACGAGGGTGTTCAGCGGTTGGAGGTCGACCGTGCCGTGCTGGTGGAGCTGGCCAGGAAGCCGGAGGTGGAAGTTTCCGAGACCGTGACGGTGGGGGCTGCGCCGATCCCAACGGATTTGAAGTCCCTGGAGGAAATCGCGGCGCATATTTCGGGTTGCCGCAACTGCCCGCTTTGCGAGGGGCGGATCAACACGGTGCCGGGCGAGGGGAATGCGGATTCTCCGGACATCCTATTCATCGGCGAGGGGCCGGGGGCGGACGAGGATGCGCAGGGTCGGCCGTTTGTTGGCAAGGCCGGACAGCTCTTGACGAAAATGATCGAGGCGATGGGCTACCAGCGCGAAGAGGTTTTCATCGCCAATATCGTGAAGTGCCGCCCACCAAACAACCGTGCGCCGCTGCCGGAGGAGATGGAGGCATGCTTGCCGTATCTGCGGCAGCAAATTGGGTTGATCAAGCCCAAGGCCATTATTGGGATGGGCGCGACGGCCATCAAGGGGTTGCTTGGGAAAACCACCGGCATTACCCGGTTGCGCGGTACGTGGCAGGAATACGAGGGCATAAAGCTAATGCCGACGTTCCATCCCTCCTACCTGCTTCGCGACCCGTCGAAGAAGAAGGATGTCTGGCAGGATTTGCAGCAGGTGCTCAAGGCGCTGGGCAAGGAACCGCCGCCGAAGCAAAAATAATTGAACGTTGAAGAATAATCCCATGTCTTGAAATATTTTGCTGACAGGAGGGGATCACTCGAATAGCGTGATGCGTAGTCATGGCTGGTAGCTTAAATCATAAAATCGAAGAAGTTCCCGAAGAGGCGAACGGTTCTGCCGACGAAGAATTGGTTCTCAAGTCGCAGCAGGGCGACATGCACGCGTTCGACGAGCTTGTGGAGCGCTACCACGGGAAGATCTATGGGCTGACCTACAACATGACGAGCAACCGGGAGGATGCCGAAGACCTTACCCAAGAGGTTTTCGTGAAGGCATTCGAGGCCCTGCCGCGCTTCCGGGGCAAGTCGTCGTTCTACACCTGGCTCTATCGCATTGCCGTCAACAAGACCATCAACTACCGCAAAAAGCGCAACCGCAAGCGTGCCCTGAGCCTCGACCAGTTCGACCAAGAGATCAAAACGGACGAAACCTATCACGACCTCACCGCCAAAGGGTCGCCCCTGCGGAACATTAGTCTGTCGGAACTTCAGGAAAAATTGAACGAAGCCCTGCAACACCTGTCTGAAAAACACAGAACCGTTGTGGTAATGCATGATATGCAGGGCATTCCGCACGATGAGATCGCGAAAGTGGTAAAGGCGTCGGTGGGTACGGTTCGATCAAGGTTGTTCTATGCAAGAAGGCAAATGCAGGCTGAATTAACGGAGTTCATGAAATGATGGGCAGAGACAACAATCTGGAAACGGTGTCCGTGGATCCGGCGGATGCGCTATTGCAGCAGCTGTTCCATCTTAAAGACTACGAGACTCCCGATACCGCCCGGATGATCCGCAACAAGCAGAACATCATGCGCCAGGTGCGCGAGGCGAACAGCAGAAGGCGCTGGAGCCTGACCGATCTGCTGGAAGTGAACATCCCGTGGTTTTTTGCCGAGCCCAAATATGGCATTGCGGCCCTGTTCATTGCCTTTGCCGGCCTCCAATATCTGGGAATCAATCCTCGGAATGCATCGCAAAGCCATACCGGCATCTACACGGCTGCCGACGGAATGGCTGCCTTTGAGCAACACACGGCCATCTCCACCAACGCGGTTTCCTACCCCAAATTGCCCGACAATTTGGATCTTTTCCCCGATCAGCAAGGTGATGCCGGGGTAAAGTTCGTTGGCCGGATCGAGCCGAAAAAATAGACTTCCCTTCTCCTGAATAGAAAAAGCGCTCCGTTTTGCGGGGCGCTTTTTGCTTTGTTGGGTTGATAGTTG
>JBDLHZ010000309.1:0-3433 GCA_039715135.1 Verrucomicrobiota bacterium | reverse complement strand
TTCTTCGGCGCGCGCATCGGTGTGATTGGTGGCAACGGCTCGGGCAAGTCGAGCCTGCTCAAGATCATGGCCGGACTCGACGACGAGTTCATGGGTAGCTGCCACATTGCCAAGAATGCCAAGATCGGCTATCTCGAACAGGAACCGCAGCTCACGCCCGGCAAGACCGTGCAGGAAACGGTGATGGAGGGCGTGGCCGGACAGCAGGCCAAGCTCGACCGCTACGACGAAATCTGGGAACTGCTCGGCGGCGATATTTCCGACGAGGAGTCCGACAAGCTCAACAACGAGGTTGCCAAGCTTCAGGAGGAGATCGATGCCGCCAACCTTTGGGAACTCGACCGCCACGTCGAGATGGCGATGGATGCCCTGCGCCTGCCCGAAGGCGACCAAGTCGTCGACGTGCTCTCCGGCGGCGAAAAGCGCCGCGTGGCGCTCTGCCGCCTGCTGCTGCAAAACCCCGATGTACTGCTGCTCGACGAACCGACCAACCACCTCGATGCCGAATCCGTCGGCTGGATGGAGGAGCACCTCAAACGCTTCGCCGGCACGCTCATCGTCGTGACCCACGACCGCTACTTCCTCTCCAATGTCACCGAATGGATTCTCGAACTCGATGCCGGACGTTGCTTCCCCTACAAGGGCAACTATGAAGCGTGGCTGGAGCAGAAGCAACTGATTGCCGAACGGACCCAAAAGCTCAACGCCTCGCGCAGGAAGCTACTCAAGCAGGAACTCGAATGGGTGCGCATGAATGCGTCGAGCCGCCTGACCAAGAACAAGGCAAGGCTGAAGCGCTACGACGAACTCGCCTCGCAGGAGTTCGATGCCGCCGAAGAAAACCTTGCCATCCAGATCCCGCATGGCCGCCGCCTTGGCAGCAAGGTCGTCCAGGCCAACAACCTCGCCAAGGCCTTCGGCGACCGCCTGCTGTTTGATGGCGTAGACTTCGACCTTCCGCCCGGCGGCATTGTCGGCATCATTGGCGGCAACGGCGCGGGCAAGACCACCCTCTTCAAGATGATTACCGGTCAGGAAACCCCGACCTCCGGAACCCTGGAGCTGGGCGACAGCGTCGACATTTCCCATGTCGACCAGCTGCGCGACGACCTCGATGCCAACAAAACCATCTGGGAAGAGATTTCCAAGGGCGAGGAAACCATAGAAGTCGGCGGACGCGAGATGAACAGCCGTGCCTATTGCGCGCGTTTCAACTTCAAGGGGTCGGAGCAACAAAAGAAGGTCGGCATCCTCTCCGGCGGCGAGCGCAACCGCGTCCACCTCGCCAAGCTGCTGCGCAGCGGCGGCAACCTGCTGCTGCTCGACGAACCGACCAACGACCTCGATGTCGCCACGCTCCGCTCGCTGGAAGAAGGCCTGATGAACTTTGGCGGCTGTGCCGTGGTCATCAGCCACGACCGCTGGTTCCTCGACCGCGTCGCCACCCACATCCTCGCCTTCGAAGGCGACGAGGTGGTCTGGCACGAAGGAAACTATGAATCCTTCAAGGAGCACATGCGCAAGCAAAAGGGCGACAAATGGACCCCCCACCGCGTCCGCTACCGCCCCCTCAAGAATGGATAGCATCGCAAATTCGCACAACGTCCTTGCCACTCCTTAGCCGGGGTCGGTAGCCGGGATCAGTCCTCGCATTCAAACATTTCCATCAGGCATCACACGCCAAACAGCCGGGCGAGGAGCTTGTTGAGGCGGGGGATTCCCATGGCTTGGAAGTCGGCGATGTCGGATTGCCGCACCAGCCGCAAAACGTGGACGAGCAACAGGAAGACGAGCAGGTAGAGCATTCCCACGCCAAAGAGCAAAACCGTGTTGATCCAGTCATCCCCGAATATTTCAAACAGCTTGACCTGCCGGGTGATCCAGAAAAAGACAGCGGCTTCGAGCACCAGCACGGACACGATGCGCCGGAAGAATCCGCCGGGGAAATAGATTCCTCCGATAAGGCGGCGGGCCACCATGAGGCGCGGCACGATGGTAAGGAAAAAGGTGCCGGCCACGGCAACCACCCCGCCCCAGACACCCAGGCGCAAATTCACGATCAGAAGCCAGTCGAGGAACAGGTTGACGGCGATCTGGAACACCATCATCGGCAGCATGCTGTGCGCTTTTTCCTTTGCCTTGAGCGCCGTCGAAAGCGGAATGGAGATGAGCGGCAGCAACAATACGATGCAGAATGCGGAGGCGACCAGGCCGGCTTCGTCCATTTCGCCCTTGTAGATGATGTGGTAGGCCACCGGCGAGAAAAAGGCTCCCGGCACGGCGACGGGCAGCGAAACCATGATCAGCAATTTGTAGTAGGAGGAGATCAACCGCCCCAGGCAGTTCCTGTCTTTCACATAGGCCTCGGCAAAGGCGGCGGTGAACAGCGACAGCAAAGCCAGCGGAATGAAGGTGACAATGGTAAAGGGTAGGCTGTAGCCAAGGTCGTACACGCCGGCCGCCGTTGTTCCGGCGGCGAAGGCGAGGAAGAATATCTCGGAATACTTGAACATCGCCATGCGGAGGATTGCGCTCAGCATGGCGGTTCCCGAAAACTTCAGTGTGCGGCGCTTGCCGATGCCATACGGCAGGTTCTTTTTCCAGGGCAGCCCGCGCACATGGCGGGCCAACAGTGCGGCACCCACCGTGTAGACCAGCCCGATAGAGAGCATCTGGACATAGAAGACGGTGGAGACTTCGGGGCTGGCCGCCAACCAAACGAAAAGCACCATAAGCCAGACCACTCCCTGGACAACGGAAAGCAGTGCCACGGCACGCATCCTGAACATGGAGGTGAAGACCGTCGCGATAAACTCCTTGAGTAGCCGCAGCCCGACCAGCCCGCAGGCGAGCATGAGGTAGAATCTGAAATGCTCGACGTGTCCCGCATTGAATAATCGCTGCAGCGGCGCAGCCAGACTGAACAGCAACCCGGTTGCGGCGCATGTGGCCGCAAACTGCAGCGCGGCGGATTTCCATAGCAGATGAACCAATCCGCGCCGGTTGCGGTGGTTGGCCAGCTCGGGTACATAGCGCACCAGGGCCGACCCCAGCCCCAGCCCGCACAGGACGAGCAGATAGCCGGAAATATTGGTTATAATGCTGTAGACGCCGAACTTTTCCTTGCCGAGGCTGTTGACGATGAGCACGCTTACGCCAAAGTAGACAAAGAAAAGCAACAGCTTGGCCAGCACCATCCACGGGATGCCGCTGACGGCCTCGCGCGAAAAGAAGCCCCCTCCCCCGTGGTGCAATTGCTCATGTTGGGAATGGACGGGCATGGTTGCTAGTGCTTGGTTGCTCGTAACTGGTGCTAGTACAGCGTCAGGCTTGATCTAACGGGTTGAATGAATGTCGTCCTCGTTTTCGTCCCTCCTCCTCGTCCTCGAAGAACGGATCGAGGACGAGAACGAGTTCGACGGACGAGGACGAG
>JBDLHZ010000308.1:0-3455 GCA_039715135.1 Verrucomicrobiota bacterium | reverse complement strand
TCGAAGCCGACGATGCCCTTATCCGCAAAGCCGACACCCCCGACGAAATTGAACGCGCCCGCAACTTCGACACCCTCCGCAAGAACTACCGCGTTCGCCGCGAGTTCATGAACACGGATGTGCATGCCATCGGTGCCAGCGAATCCCTGCGTCGCAAGGTGAAGGCCATGGGGTTCGTAATGCGTAATGCGTAATGCGTAATGCGTAATGCGTAATGCGTAATGCGTAATAATTGCGGATTACGCATTATTCGTTACGCAAGCACATCCTTTAAGTATTGTCCTGTATACGACTTCTCATTTTTCGCGACCTTTTCCGGTGTACCGGAAACAACAATGGTGCCGCCGTTGACACCGCCGCCGGGGCCGAGGTCGACAATGTGGTCGGCGCGCTTGATCACATCAAGGTTGTGCTCGATGACGATGACGGTGTTGCCCTCGTCGCGCAGGCGTTCCAAAACCTCCAATAGCTTGTGGACATCGGCAAAGTGCAGGCCGGTGGTCGGCTCGTCGAGGATGTAGACGGTCTGCCCAGTGGAACGCTTGCTTAGTTCGGTCGAGAGCTTGACGCGCTGCGCCTCGCCGCCGGAAAGCGTGGTGGCGGGCTGGCCGAGCTTGAGGTAGCCGAGGCCGACATCGCAGAGTGTCTTCATCTTGCGCTGGATTTTTGGCACCGCCTCGAAGAATTCGAGCGCCTCGTTGATGGTCATGTCGAGCACGTCGGCAATATTCTTGCCCTTGTAGTGGACTTCGAGGGTCTCGCGGTTGTAGCGCTTTTCATTGCACTGCTCGCACGGCACATAGACATCCGGCAGGAAGTGCATCTCGATCTTCAGGATACCGTCGCCCTTGCACCGTTCGCACCGCCCGCCCTTGACGTTGAAGCTGTAGCGCCCCGGCTTGTAGCCACGCACCTTCGAGGCAGGCAGGCTGGCAAACAGGCTGCGGATATCGGTGAAGGCACCGGTGTAGGTCGCCGGGTTCGAGCGCGGTGTGCGGCCGATCGGCGACTGGTCGATGACAATCATCTTGTCGACGAATTCCAGCCCCTGGATTGACTTGAATTTTCCGGGCTGCGGTTTCGAGCCGTTGAAGTGGCGTGCCAAGGCGCGCTTAAGCGTATAGTCGACCAGCGTGCTTTTGCCGCTGCCGGAAACGCCGGTCACGCAGGTGAAAAGCCCCAGCGGAAACCTGGCGCCTACCTTCCGTAGATTGTTGGCCTCCGCTCCTTTCAGCTCGATCCAGCCCTTGAATGGCTTTATCCGCTTTTCGGGTATTTCGACCCTCTTTTCGCCGCGCAGATACTGCGCCGTCAGCGTGTCGGCTTCGAGCAGCTTGTCGGTTCTTCCTGCAAAGACCACTTCGCCGCCATGGCGTCCGGCGGCGGGGCCGAGATCAACCACATAGTCGGCGGTGCGGATCGTCTGCTCATCGTGCTCAACCACGATCACCGTATTGCCCAGATCGCGCAATCCCTTGAGCGTGCCAATCAGCCGGTCGTTGTCGCGCTGGTGCAGGCCGATGCTCGGCTCGTCGAGCACATAGACCACACCAACGAGTCCCGCACCGATCTGCGTCGCCAGCCGGATGCGCTGCGCCTCGCCGCCGGAAAGCGTGCCGCTCTCGCGGTCGAGCGTGAGATAGTCCAGCCCCACGTTCACCATGAAGCCGAGGCGCGAGCGGATCTCCTTCAGGATTTCCTTGGTGATCAGTTTTTCCTGCTTCGTGAGCTTCAAGGTTTCGAAAAACGCCGCCGAGTCCACCACCGAATCGGTGATGATTTCACGGATGTTGCGGCCGTTCATCGTGCAGGCCAGCACCGCCGGGCGCAGGCGCGCGCCATTGCACTCGGGGCAGATGCGGCGGTTCATATAGCCGCGCAGCCAATGGCTCATGGCCTCGCTCTCGTTGTTTTCGAGCCGCTCCATCAGCATCGGGAAGACGCCCTTGAACGGCTTGGAAATCAAACGGCGGCGCATGTAGTATTGGATATCCTCGTCGCCGGTTCCATAGAACACTTCGCGCTGCACATCAACCGGAAGATCCCCGAACGGCGTGCCCGGATCGATGCCATGCCGCCCGGCAACCGCCCGGAGCAGCTTTTTGTGATAGATGATCATGCGCCGCCCGCCGTAGCGCCAGGGATGCACGCACGACTCGATGGCTTTCGACTTGTCCGGCACCACCTGCTCCTCGTCAAACACCATTTGCGTGCCGAGTCCGTGACAGGTCGGACACGCGCCGTAGGGGCTGTTGAAGGAAAAGTGCCGCGATTCCAGCTTATCGAAGCTAATGCCGCAGTCGATGCAGGCATACTGCTCCGAAAATAGCCGCTCGTCCCAGCCACCATCTTCAGTGGCGATCAGCACCGCCATCAATCCTTCGCCCTCGGCCAGCGCCAATTCAACCGAGTCGGTCATGCGGCCGCGGATATCGTCTGAGATCGCCAGGCGATCCACCACCGCCTCGATGGCGTGCTTCTTGGTTTTTGCCAGCTTGGGAACATTTTCGAGTTCATATATTTCGCCATCGACGCGGGCACGGACAAAACCCTGCTTACGGATCTTTTCGAATACCTCGACATGCTCGCCCTTGCGACCGCGCACCAGCGGGGCCAGTACCATCAGCTTGGTCTTGGCAGGCAGCTGCATCAACTGCTCGACAATCTCCTCGGCGCTTTGGCTGGTGACCGGCTTGCCGCATTTGTAGCAGTGCGCCTTGCCGATACTGGCAAAAAGCAGGCGGAGATAGTCGTAGATTTCGGTGGTCGTCGCCACGATCGAGCGCGGGTTCGCGCCCGCCGTGCGCTGCTCAATGGACACCGCCGGGGAAAGCCCCTCGATATAATCCACGTCCGGCTTCTGCATCTGGCCAAGGAACTGGCGGGCATAGGCCGAAAGGCTCTCCACATATTTGCGCTGCCCCTCCGCATAGATCGTGTCGAACGCCAGCGATGACTTGCCCGAGCCGCTCAGCCCCGTCACCACCGTCAGCTCGTCGCGCGGGATCTTGACATGCACATCCTTCAGGTTGTGCTCCCGCGCGCCCGCTACCTTTATCCATTGCCTAGCCACGAAAACGCTCCATGAAATCAGCAGGCGACAATATCTCTATGTTCTTCCATTCTCCGAGGGAAAGAAGGTGCTTGTCACCGGAGACAATGTACTTCGCCATTGCCGCATCCGCAGCTTCGAGAATGCGATTGTCATCCGGGTCGTGCTTCACCACGTTCACCCGCTGAACCGGAGCCACCAGCAAGGAAATCTCGGAAAAAACATCGATGGCCTGGGTTACCTGTTCCGGGGCAAGGCCAAACTTGGGGCGAACCAAAACATTCTTGGCTTCAACTAGGATTTCAGGACTGACGGCGTTTTCAACCTTGCCGCATGCAATCAGCCGCAGGAGTTTTCGGGGAGTCCCATTGGACAGCATCGCGGACACCAGCACATTTGTATC
>JBDLHZ010000307.1:0-3455 GCA_039715135.1 Verrucomicrobiota bacterium | reverse complement strand
CTGCCCGGCGGCTGGGAGGTTCTCGCCGGCAAGACCGATGCCGACAACGATATCCTCAGCCTCAAAACCGCCAAGGCCAACGATCTTTGGTTCCACGTCCGCAGCCTGCCCGGCAGCCACACCATCCTGCGCCACCCCGACGGCGAAAGACCCGACAACGCCACGATCAAGGCCGCGGCCGCCATCGCCGCCTGGCATTCCAAGGCGCGCAACGCCGGAACCGTGCCCGTCAGCTGCACCGAGGCGAAGCATGTCGGGAAACCGCGCGGCGCCAAGCCCGGCAGCGTGGCAATCAAGCGCGAAAAGACCATCAAGGTGCGCCCCGCCCTGCCCAATTCTCTATCCACAGATTCCACGGATTAACACTGATTTCCCTTTTACTGAAATCCGTGCAATCTGCGTAATCTGTGGATCGAATCAGTCCACCGAGTTGGCGATCCAGAGCGCGAAGAAAGGGTCGGAAAAAATCCAGTGCTTGGAACTCATCCAGATCAACCCCTTGGATTCCAGTGCCTCGATACCGCGCTTGACCGAAGCATGGGAGGTTGTTCCGCAGAGTTGAAGGAATTCGTTGGAGGCGTACATGTCGCTCCGATAGCGCGCCAGCCCCATGGCGATTTTTTGCTGGTTGTCGGTCAGCATATTCCACATGCCCTCGTAGCCCGATGCGCGTTCGTGCAAAACACGCTGCAACGTTTCGCCAAACCCTTCGGGTGTGATTTTCCCCCCTTCATCCGTGTCGTTCCAGAGGTGGTAGCAGACATCCTGCACGTCGCCGGGAATGGAATGTGAAAGCTCGAAAATCGCGTCCCACAGCTTCGGATCAACCGAGCGGCCGGTTTCGGAAAACTTGGCTTCCAGCCATTGGATGAATGCATCGTGATCGAGACTGCCCACTTCCATCAAAGCCGCCGACTTGAAGAAGGGGCTCCGCTGGGCATAGAAGATTTCCATCAACCGGTTCTGGTTGCTGCCGGCAAAAATATACTGAACCTCCGGCTGGGCCTGGATCTCGGAGCGCAGCGCCCCGAGAAACTGATCGGAGTCCGGGAGGTCAAGCAACGCCTGGAATTCATCGAAAAAGATCACCACCGGATTTTTCTTGTGCAGATCCGGGGCAAGGCGCAGCAGATCCTCCACGCTCGACAGGGTCTCCGGGCTTTTCCATTGCAAACCGACACCCGCCACGTTGAATCCACTCAGGATCGGCATCTTCTTGCAGAACGGCTCGAACGCCCGGGCAATCTTTTCCACCGCCTTGGCCTCGGTCTTCACACCCCAGAAATCAACGCGGATAAACTGGCACTTCACGCTCTGGAACGTATTCACCACCAACGACGACTTGCCGGTTCGGCGCGGGCCGCGAATAAGCACATTCCGCCCGGCCTTGTGGTATTCCAGCAGTTCTTCGCTCTCTTTTCGGGGCATATAGTCCGCCCCATCGACTATTCCATCTATCTTGAACGGGTTCATGTCCGCTTTTGTATTAAACATAACCGGAGGTGTCAAGCCGAACGGCCTCCGGTTTTGTATGATGCATAACCGGAGGTCTCGTTGCGCACATTGCGTAGCGCCTGTTCCCGCCTCGATTCAAGCCCTGTCAATATTCCCAATCCCCCATTGACCGGAACGAGGGTAGGAATTACTCTTAATCAACAAACAGAGGAGAAAAACATGATTGCGTTCAAAGTCGTACGGAAAATCGGAAAAATATTGCGCGGTGGCGCGGGCCGGAAGGAAATATTGCTTGGCATGCTCTGCGGGGTGCTCATCGGCTTCAACCCCGGCGTCAACATGATGCTGGCGCTAGCCATTCTCATTACCCTGCTGCTCAACGCCAACGTTGCCTTTGTCCTGCTCGGCGCGGCGCTCGGCAAGGTGCTCTGCCTGGCACTCGCCCCCGTCACCTTCCACACCGGCTACTTCATCATCCACAGCATCGGCATGGAAGGGCTCTTCCGCTCGCTCTGCAACGCACCCGTCACCGCACTGATGGATCTCAACGTCTACGCCATGGTCGGCAGCCTCCCCTACGCCCTCGTTGTCGGCATTGTCGCCGGACTTGCCCTGGGCTCCGCCGTTGTCGGGATCCGCAAGAAAATGCTCGCGGCCGACCAGCATGAAATCATCGGCAAGGCGTTCGGCAATAAATTTGCGCGCCTCCTCCTGCGCCTCGCTTTCGGAAAAAGCAAGCTCTCCCTCGACGACGAGGTTCCGAAGCAGTCGCCGCTATTCCGCAAGTCCGGCCTCATCCTCACCGGGGTTGTGGTTCTAATCGCCCTCGTGCTGGAATTCTTCCTGCTCGACATGACCGTCAAGAAGGGGCTCCAATCCGCCATCTCCACGGCAACCGGCGCCGAGGTAAACATTGACCGGGCCCACCTCTCCTTGCTGGGCGGCGAACTGGAACTTGAAAACCTGCAAGTCACCGATCCCGACAAGCCCACCCACAACCTGATGCAACTCGAAACCCTGGCCGTCGACACCAGCATCCAGGATCTCCTGCGCAAGAGCTATGTCGTCGAACGCATGGTCGGCGATACGCTGAAGCGCGACGTGCTGCGCGACAAGCCCGGCGAGGTGTACGCCAAGGCCGAAGAGGAAAAAGCCGAAGAAGAGGCCGAGGCGGAAAAGGACGGCAAGGCGCTCGGCGACTATCTCGCCAAGGCCAAAGAGCTGGAAAAATACGGGAAAAAGGCCCGCGAATACCTGAAAAACCGCAAGGATAACGCCGAAGCCATTGCCAACGGGGAAAAGCCCGTGGCCTCCAAGGAAGCCGCCGTGGCCGACGCCAAGAACCTCGGCTATCTGAAAGCCGCCGCCGACCTCGTTGCCGACCGTCCCACCTGGACCGTCCGCAAGCTGGAAATCCACAACGTCCAGCTTGGCGGGGACTACCCGCCATACCTGTTTTCGGGAGCGCAGCTTTCCAGCCATCCCGAGCTGAACGGCAAGCCGACGATCCTCTCCATGAAGCCTGCGGACAGCACCGAAGCCACCGGCAAGCTTGTCCTGCGTTTCGACTCCCCCGACGCGCAGCATGCGCTCTCCATGAACCTCGAGGACATCGCTTTGGGAGACAAGATTGAAACCAGCGACTCCTTCCCCGTCAACATCAACGACGGCAAGGCCGACCTCAAGGCCGACGGAAAATTTGCCATCGACGTTCTGCAGATTCCGTTCACCGTCAACGTCCACAACCTCAAGGCCGATGTCGAGGAAGGCCAGACCGTCATGGGCATGGACTCCGAAACCGCCACCGAAGTCTTCAGCTCCATCGAGCAGCTCGAAATCGAAGGATTGCTCACCGGCTCGCTTGATTCACCCCGCGTAAAGATCGACTACGACAAGCTCACCGCCAACATCAAGCAAGCCCTCCTCGCCGCCGGGAAAAAGGAACTCGCCAACCGCGCCAACGCCGAGCTGGACAAGGCCAAGGAACAAGCCAAAGAGAA
>JBDLHZ010000306.1:0-3533 GCA_039715135.1 Verrucomicrobiota bacterium | reverse complement strand
AGAGCAGGATGGCTCCGGCTTCGGCGATATGCCGCCCGACCGCTTGCCCCAAACGATATTGTTCCTCCGTTGTCGTGTGGGGACCGAGTACTCCAATGTACGTTTTCATAGGGTGATTTTCAGGGGTTGGGACTTGGGTTGCAAGCAGGAATGCGTATTCTTGCAACGTGGAATCGCACCTCCAACAGTTTGATTTCATTGGGAATTTGAATATAAAACCAAATTAGTATTATATTTGTTTTGCGTTTGAACGCGGCTTGATTTAGATATGCGGCCGATTAAGGGAAAACCATGCAATCGATTGAAGAGAGAATAGAGAGTTTAAAGCTGGAACGCGGGGCAATCATCATTGCGCACAACTACCAGCCCGATGAAGTGCAGGCGATTGCCGACTTTACCGGCGACTCGCTGGAGCTGAGCCGCAAGGCCGCCGAGCTGGAAGAGGATACCGTTGTTTTTTGCGGTGTCCACTTCATGGCCGAAACCGCCGCGATTCTCAGTCCGGAAAAAACCATCCTGCTGCCCGACCAGTTTGCGGGTTGCCCGATGGCGGACATGATTACCGCCGACCAACTTCGCGCCAAGAAGGCCGAGCATCCCGGAGCAGTCGTGATTTGCTATGTCAACAGCTCCGCAGCGGTCAAGGCCGAATGCGACCTCTGCTGCACCTCCTCCAACGCCAAGGCGGTTGTCGCTTCCGTTCCGGCCGGCAAGGAAATCATTTTTGTGCCGGACACGCATCTCGGCCACCATGTGCAGAATGAGCTGGGACGGGAAAACATGGTTATGTGGGACGGCTATTGCCCGACCCACTCGCGCATCCGCGACATCGATATCCAACGCGAAAAGGCGGAACACCCGAACGCGGTCGTAATGGCCCACCCGGAATGCCCGCCTTCCATCCGCGATCTGGCCGACCAACTGCTCTCGACCGGGCAGATGTGCGCCTTTGCCAAGGAGTCGGACGAGCAGGAGTTTATCGTTGCCACCGAAATAGGGCTGTTATATCGGCTCCGCAACGAAAACCCGGACAAGAAGTTCTACGCAGCCAGCAATCGTGCGCTCTGCCCGAACATGAAGAAGATCGATCTTGAAAAAATACTTTGGTCGCTCGAGGACATGCAGCATCGCGTCGTTGTCCCGGAGGAGATCGCCAACAAGGCGCAACGTTCAATCGAGGCCATGCTGGAGCTCTCTTAGCGGCTATGCCGCTAAGAGAAAATTCGAAATCCTAAGCCCGAAATCCGAAACAATGTCAAATTCAGAAAATTAGAAGGACTAAAACAGATGGGATGGGGTTGGATTTTTTAATTTGGTGTTTTGGGATTTGTTTCGGATTTCGACATTGGAAATTAGGATTTTAAACGAGTGGAGCGAGTCATATGTGGGAATATACAGACAAGGTAAGCGAGCATTTCAGGAACCCGCGCAATGTCGGAGAGGTGGAGAATCCCGATGGCGACGGGCTGGCCGGTTCGCTGGCGTGCGGCGATGCCCTGCGGCTAACCTTCAAGCTCGATGGCGACAAGAAGATTTCCGAGGCCAAGTTCCAGACCTTTGGTTGTGCGAGTGCAATCGCCTCGTCGTCGGCTCTGACGGTAATGCTGATCGGCAAAACCATCGAGGAGGCCGAGCAGATCACCAACAAGGACATCATTGCCTATCTCGGCGACCTGCCGAAGCAGAAGGTGCATTGCTCCGTGATGGGGCGCGAGGCGCTTGAAGCGGCGATCTACAACTACCGCACCGGCAAGACCCTCAACCGCGAGCTGGATGGCGCGGTGGTTTGCGAATGCTTTGGTGTTACCGACAAGGAACTTGAGCGCGAAATCCGCGCCCATAACCTTACGACGGTCGATCAGGTGACCGATGCCACCAAGGCCGGCGGCGGCTGCGGCAATTGCATCCCCGACATTGAAAAGATTCTTGCGAAGGTGACCGGCGAGGAAATGGCCAAGGCTGAAGAGAAGCCCCGGTTGACCCAGCTTCAGAAGATCAAGTTGATCGAGGAAACCATTGACCGGCAGGTTCGCCCAATCCTGCGGCGCGACGGCGGCGACCTTGAGCTGCACGATGTCGATGGCGACATGGTCTACGTCAAGTTCCTTGGCGCATGCGTTAGCTGCCCCGTCTCGTCCGTCACGCTCAAGGATGTCGTCGAAAACCAGCTCCGCGAAGCCGTCTCCGACGACATTGTCGTGGAAGCGGTGTAGTTTTTCTAACAGAAGACATCAACTTTCATGAACCTATTTTAAAAAACGGTATATCTCGAATGATTCTTCCAGATGCCGATAAGTAGACACCCTTTGCGCTCTTTGCGACCTTCTGTTAAAAAATAATCCAAGGATTGGAAATGAATAGATCAGTTTATGTCGACAACAACGCGACGACGGCGGTTGCGCCGGAAGTCACCGAGAGTATGCTACCGTTCTTTACCGAGCATTGGGGCAACCCTTCGAGCATGCACACCTTTGGCGGCGGGGTGAAGAAATATATCGACGAGGCGCGCGAGCAGGTGGCGGCGCTGATCGGCGCGGAGCATCCGAACGAAATCATTTTCACGAGTTGTGGCTCGGAAAGCGACAATATGGCGATCCGAGGCGCGGTCGATGCCATGGGCGGGCATCCGCATGTCATTACCACCCGCGTCGAGCATGCCGCCGTGCTCGGCCCGTGCCACTACCTCGAAGACAAGGGCTTCCGCCTCTCCACGCTGGATGTGGATGAAAAGGGCAGCTTAAACCTGGATCAGGTGCGTGAATTTGCCATGTCCGGGAAAAAGACCGTGGCCTCGATCATGTGGGCGAACAACGAGACTGGCGTCATTTTTCCGGTTTCGGAGATCGGGGCAATCCTCAAGGAGGGCGGCGGCGTTTTCCATACAGACGCCGTTCAGGTTGCCGGAAAGCTTCCAATGTCTGTAAAGGATTTGCCGATCGACCTGCTTTCCATCTCCGGCCACAAGCTGCATGCCCCGAAAGGCATCGGGGCGCTCTATGTCCGTCGCGGCACCAAGGTAACGCCGCACATCATGGGCGGGCATCAGGAGCGCGGTCGTCGCGCCGGCACAGAAAACGTTCCCTATATCGTTGGCTTGGGCAAGGCGTGCGAACTGGCGGCACAGCGCATGGAGCAGGATGTCGGGCACGAGCGCAAGCTACGCGACCGGATGGAGGAGGGGATTCTTGCCACTTGCAAGGGGGGGCACGTGAACGGCGACCGCGAAAACCGCCTGCCGAACACGACCAACATCAGCTTTGAGTATGTCGAGGGCGAGGCGATCCTGCTGATGCTCGACGACGTCGGTATCTGTGCCTCGACCGGCTCGGCCTGCGCCTCCGGTTCGCTGGAGCCATCGCACGTGCTACGGGCAATGGATGTGCCGCGCGCAATGTTGCACGGCTCGATCCGGTTCAGCCTCAGCCGCTACAACACGGAAGAGGATGCCGACTATGTCCTCGAGCAGATGCCGCGCATTATTAAGCGTCTGCGCGAGCTTTCGCCCTTTGCGAAGGATTAGGGAACCGCAGAAT
>JBDLHZ010000305.1:0-3539 GCA_039715135.1 Verrucomicrobiota bacterium | reverse complement strand
ATCGCTCGTACTGCTCAAGCAGCTCCCCGGCGAAACCCGCGTCTATCCCGGCCACGGCCCCGGCACGACCATCGAAACCGAACGCGCCACGAACTTCTTCATGCAATAGATTCTTCGCCCGAAGAATCTATCATTTTTGCGCAGCAAAAAACGGATGCGGTTAACTGATTGAAAAGAAAGATGCCACCAAATGCTGTCGCAGACCCGCAAATCGGAAATCTAAAATCAAAAATGTCCTACCTCGGCAGCTTAATGCCGCGGCGGATATAGGTGGGCTCGTCGAGTTTCTGGCCCTCATGGATGGTGGAATCGGTATTGTCGAAGTGCCCTTTCCCAATGGCTTCAAGCGGAAGCTCGCCCTGCTCCACCGGCAGACGGCGGTTGAAGGTGAACCCCATCTGGCGGCGGGCATCGTCCATCAGCGGCTCCTTCCATTGCTCGGCCACCAGTACAATGGCCGACAGGCGCTTCTTGAATGCGGGATCCACCGCAAGGCCAAAATTCAACCAGGTATCCTTGGGAAGCTTTTCCTGAATCCGGCCCATTACCGTTTCAATCTCGCTCAGCTTCAAGTCGTCCCCGCCGGTTAGCCCGACAATGATTCCCGCCGATTTGTCCAGTACCTTCCCGCCGTTGAGCAGGCGGTGCTTCAGTACCCCGTCGGCCACAGCGGCATCGCGACCGGCACCCTTGGCCTCGGCCTCGGCAAAATGGCAAAACCCGTCGCAATTGCGCAGCATCGTTTGGATGCAGGCAAAATCGAGCCCGCAGGTTCCATTTTCCGACAGCATGCGCCAAAGCGCGGAAACACCCTCCGTCATCATCTGCCGACTGCGGGCAAACACCTGGTCGACCGGCAAGTCGGCATCGGCCCGGTCCACCAGCAGTTCGTTCGGGATGCGGATAATGGCATCGGCATGGGTGCGGATCTTCTTCAAGGCGTCTTCCGCCTTTTTAAGGATCGGCTTCCCCTCGAATGCAAACGGCAGGGTCAGCATGCACAGCACCAGCGTTCCGGCCTCGCGCGCGATGCGGGTGATTACCGGAACCGCGCCCGAGCCGGTTCCGCCGCCGAGTCCCGAAACAATCACCAGCAGATCGGCTTGGCGCAGTTGCGTGCGAATGCTCGCCGAATCCTTTTCGATCGACTGCCGTCCGAGTTCCACATCGCCTCCGGCGCTAAACCCGTTGGTCACCGCACCCCCCACATGGATCACCCGTTCCACCGTTGTGGCTTCCAGCACCTTTGTGTCGGTATCGATCGCAATGGCATCCAATCCGGGGTTGAGTTTGCACATGTGCGCAACAGCGTGGGTGCCGCTGCTGCCGACACCCATCAACAGAATGCGCGGTGCGGAAACACTGCGGGTTTCGCCTGGGGTTGCATCATTCATGGGAACCTCCCCAGAACAGCTTCATCAGTTTCTTGCCCAGCGTCGGTTTTTCCTCTTTTGCCTGTAGCGAGGCGATGTAGCGAATGCAACCGATATGCGCGGCATAAAGCGGCGCATCCTTGGCCGAGGGCAATCCCTGCACATTGATCGGCTTGCCGTGCGAACAAGGCACGTTGAACACCTTCTGCCCCAGATCGCGCGCCCCGTTCAGGAACGCCCCGCCGCCGGTAAGCAACACCCCGGCACTCATCGGGACATTCGGGCAATGCTGGTCGATGTGCCCTTTCACCAGCATGAAGATTTCCTCCATGCGGGCGTTGATGATCGTATTCAACGTGACCGCCCGCACCATCTTGCCCGGAAAGCCCTGCTGCACCGGAATCGAAATATTATGATCGCGCTCCATCAGATTCGTGAGCGCACTGCCATCGCGCAGCTTGACCTGTTCCGCCTGGATTGAAGGAATCGAGAGGCCTCTGACGATATCGGTGGTCACATGCTCGCCGCCCACCGCGAACGAGGCGGCGGTCTGCACCAAACCGTCGTGGTAGAGCACGAAGTCGGTGGTTCCGCCGCCAATATCAACCACAAGGACACCGGCCTTTTTTTGCTCGTCGTCCACGACGGCAATCGCCGAGCAGAGACCGCTGAAGACGGCGTCGGAACAATCGATCGGCGTGTCTTCGACAATTTTCCGGAAGTTGTCCACCGTGCTGCGCTTGCCGTGAATGGCAAGCATGTCGAGACGAAGCTCCTCGCCGGCCATGCCGACCGGACTGGTTACGTTGAACATGTCGTCGATCTGGAAATATTGCTGGAGGGTATGGAGCTTGATCCGGCTTTCCGGCAACGCCACCTTGCGCGCCACTTCGACAACCTCTTCGATGTCATCCTCGTTAATCTCCGAAAGCTGGTTGTCCGCGGGATCGACCAGCTTGAGGATGCCGGTGCTGGCCTTGCTCTCGGCCTGCCCGCCGGACGTAACAAGGTGGACGGAGTGAATGCCCTTGCGGTGGTTGTTCTCGGCAGCCTTGACCGCCGCGCGTACACTCGCAATGACATGGTCGCGGTTGATGATTTCTCCCTTGCGGACCCCGCGCGACTCCGCTTCGCCGATCCCGGTCACCGAAACAATCCCGTCGCCACGCAGTTCGCCCACCAGCACGCGCACAGTGCTTGTCCCGATCTCCATAACTGCCGTTGATTCAATGCTCATGAGATGTGGTCCGTGATACGGGATTCGCGATACGGGATGCGTGATCTCAGCTCCATGCTTCCTGCCCCAAGTTCAAAGTTCGATGTTGATGTTTAATGTTCGATGTTGAATGTTCAAGGTTTCCCACTCCCCCCGCCACGCCCACGTATCTCGAATCCCGCATCCCGTATCAATAATAGCTCACCGGCACCTTGGCCGAATCGAGGGTGAGGTCGACTTCCTTTACGCGCCGACCCTGCCCGTTGGCAATCTTGATGACCGTCGCCAGGTTTTGCAGCTTGGACTTGAGCGAGAAGCGCGGCATCCGGACGCGGATACCGCTTTTGAGCCGCATGTCGATGAAATCGGGATACTTCACATCCATGCTTTCAATCGGAATATAGGTGCGCAGGGAACCGGTGCTCTCGCAAAGCGCAATAATCCTAAGCGCGGTTTCCACATCCGGATGGTCGACGGGCTCGCCAAGTTCAAGATCCATGTCGAACCCCTTGATGAGCGGCAAGGATGCCAGCTTTCGCCGATGCGGCAGCACGTAGCCGTAGCGGTCGACCATGAATGGATATTTCGACTTGTGGCGACCGAGTATCAAGGCAACGGGAACGCGCTCCTTGACCTTGACGATCAAGGTGTGCGGGAGCTTGCGCTCCAGATAAACCGACTCGATGCGGGATACCTTGAGGAGCTTGTCCTCGATTTCGCCGAACGAAACTTCAAACAGGTTCATGCCTTCGCGCAGTTCCAAGGTTTCGCGGATATACTTCTCGGTCAGCTTGCCATCGCACGAGATGACCAGGTGCTGGATCTCGAAGCGCGGGTTTTCCGAATAGAGATTCCGGCCAATCCACTGGAACCCCGTCATGATTCCCCAAATGATCAATCCAATAAAAGCAAGCAACAGGACAACGCTAAGCGTACGCCGCCACAGCGAG
>JBDLHZ010000304.1:0-3539 GCA_039715135.1 Verrucomicrobiota bacterium | reverse complement strand
GAATTTACGGAGTAAAAAATGAGCGAAATTAGATTTGGAATTATTGGAACCGGCGTGATCGCGGAATTTCACGCGGCTGCCATTGCGGATGCAAAAGGTGCTGTGCTGACTGCGGTTTGCGACATGAACCCCGAGCGGGGGCAGGCCTTTGGCGAGAAACATGGCGTTGCATATGAAAGAGACTTGAATGCATTTCTCGCCCGCGAGGATGTTGATGCGGTAACCATCGCGACACCGACCGGCGTGCATGCGGATGTCGCGGTTCCTGCCGCAAAGGCGGGAAAGCATGTTTTGTGTGAAAAGCCGCTGGATATCAATGTTGAGCGGGTCAATAAAATCATTGACGCCTGCGACGAAAACAAGGTGACGCTGGCCTGCGTCTTCCAGTCCCGCCTGAGCCGCAATATCCAGCGGATCAAGGCGGCGATCGATGAGGGCCGCTTTGGAAAGCTGATTTTTGCGAGTGCGCAGATCAAATGGTTTCGCGATCAGGAATATTATGACAGCGGGCAGTGGCGCGGCACCTGGGCGATGGATGGCGGCGGCGCGCTGATGAACCAGTCGATCCACACCATCGACCTGTTGGCGTATCTGGCCGGCCGTCCAAAATCGGTCTGCGCAAATATCGGAACGCTGACCCACACCGGAATCGAGGTGGAGGATACCGCTGTGGCCGCCATCCAGTTTGAGTGCGGCGCGATGGGAACCATCGAAGCCAGCACCTCCTGCGCACCCGGATTCCCGCGCCGCCTGGAAATTTCCGGCGAAAAAGGAAGCATCGTCATGGAAGACGACGACTTGATCCGCTGGTCGTTTGCCGATCAGACAGCCGAAGATGAGGCGATTCTGGAAGAAGGAAGAGCCGGAGAAGACCTTAAAGGCGGCTCCAGCGATCCGAAAGCGATCTCGCACGACGGACACCGCCGCCTGATCGAGGATATGTGCGAGGCGATCCAGACGGGGCGCGAACCGATGATTCCCGGTAGGGAGGGGTTGCTGGCGGTCGAGCTGATCAGCGGAATCTATGAATCCGCGAAAACGGGGCAGGCATACAAATTTTAGAGGGGCTGTATGAAGATCTATCTGCATGTGAACTATTGGGAAGGGGCGGGCAAGCTCGGCACGCTGTTCGAGATTGCCGCCATGAACGGCTACGACGGTGTGGAGCTGCGCTATAAATATGCCTTCCCGGACATGGCGCAGGAGCAGTATCAGGAAAAGGTGGCCGCGCTGAAACAGCAGCATCCAGACATGGGGATAATATTCGGCGGACCAGTCGATTTCATGGCGGATGACCGGGGCCAGGTCAAAAAAGATACAGAGGCCTATCTGGAGTTTCTGGAATGGGCGAACCGCGAGTGCGGTACGCGGGTCATGAACTTTTTTACCGGAAACATGATTTGCCCGGGCGCGGACTACATGGAGTTTGACCGCAATGGAAGCGGCATGGCGGAAGAGAGCCACTATGGGCAGTCTGCCGAGGGGCTGAGGGTTGTCGGGGACAAAGCGGCTTCACTGGGAATGAAGCTGGCCCTTGAAACCCACAACTGCTACTTGCACGACCTGCCCGGCGCCTGCCGCAAGCTGATGGATTTAACGGATCATGACGCAGTCGGACTCAATTACGATCACGGAAATATTTCTGTCAATAAAAACGGAAGCTCAATCGAAGAGGTCTTCGATCTGATTGGGGACAAGATCTACTACGTTCACTTGAAGAATATGCTGCTGGGGCGGGATGGACTCTTCCTTGCCACCCATCTGGATGCCGGGCATATCGATACCTCGGAGGTTTTGATGCGCCTGAAGGATCGGGGCTATGACGGAGTTTTGACGACCGAATATGCCTGCACCGGCGATGGCTTCATTGCTGCAAAACGCGACAAGGAATATGTCGATCTGCTCACGAAGTGGCTCGGGATGTAAGGCAAAGGGCTGTGTAGTGAATTCCGGCTTCTTTGATTTGCATGGAATCAGAGTTTGGGATTGCCAACCCTTGCCGTTGGGGAGAAAGCTCCTGAAGCCCATAGTCTATAATACAAGTCAACGCGCCGGAAACTTTTGTGTCATTTAACCTAGGCAACCCGGCTACTCGAAATAGTGCTGGACATACCAATGAAATGTGTTAGGTTGCTCTAAGTATGAACGTTAATACTATTGTTTTAAGGGACACTGGATATGAAGATTAAGCATAGGGGTCATCTGGGATTTGTGGTTGTGGTGTGCGCCATCCTTTTTGCCGGCAATCTTTTTGCCGCCAACATGATCGGTGCCGGGACGGTGGATCGACAGTACCTTGCGGTCGACACCAACTTCTACAACGTGAACATGGCCTCGCTCTTCGACAATCTGTACGACCGGGCGGCAATGGCCGATCCGGCGGTGGCCGATGCCCATATGGCGGCCTTGGCCGCACGGGGGTTCGATATCGTCGTCTACAGCGGGCGGCATTTCCGCATCAACCATATCGAGGAGTGGCCGCAGATCGCCTCGAACGCGGCGGTCATTGCAACGGCCTGCCACAACAACGGCCTGAAGCTGATCGAGCACCACGAGTTGACGATCCCCATGGGCAAGGCGAACCAGTTTTTCCTGGATCATATCGACTGGATGCAGAAGGACATCCGTACCGGTGCGCCGTGGCGGTGGATCTGCCCGGACAATGACGATTTTATCGGATACTACTCCAACTATGTGCAGAACCTTCAATCCATCAGCGGGGTCGACGGCTACATGCTCGACGAGCTGAGTCTGGCCGGGGAAAACGCCTGTGGTTGCGACTATACCCGCCAGAGCTATGAAACAGCGGTGGGCGAGGCGATGGGGTATGAAACGGGCGAAGAGGGTAGCGTCGAGCAGCGCAATGCCGCCCGCTTCCGTTCCTTCATAAAGCCCAAGGCCCAGAGCAAGCTGCTGAAGGCGGTGCGCCAGGTCAATCCCGATGCGACCTTCCCGACCTACATCAGCGACTTTAGTGATCCGACGCTGGCGGCAAGGGGCGGCAACCTGGCCAACGAGGCCGCCTATTTTAGCTCCTTCGTGGGGTGGGAAGTGATGGCGGCGGACTGCTTTGCCGGCTGGCGGCCCTGGGTGCGCTTCGGAAAGATGCGCGCGGCGATGGGCAACTATTATGGCATTCCCATGTGGAGCTACAACCGCGAGCAGAGCAGCAAGGAGGGGGCCTACTTTGCTTGGGCGCTGAGCCAATGTGTCAAGAACGCGGTGTGGCTTGCGCCGAGGGTGATCGACAACGGGGATTGGGCCGCGTATATCGACACCTTCCTCCAATGGGGGGACACCATGCCGTTCCAGCATGCGCGGTGCCTGACGGATACCGGCTTCATGCTCTCGAACCAGACCCGCTTCACCGATTATTCCAGGGAATTTTTCTGGCTCGATGCCATGGGCTGGGCGGACATGCTGCTGGAGGAGGATCGGCAGTTCGATGTCCTGTTCGATGGCGACACGGAAAAATCCGGCCGTCTTGGCAAATACAATGTGGTTGTGCTGGTCGGACAGGCGGCGATGTCCGAGGCGCA